>JANNYZ010000027.1:0-7067 GCA_031410335.1 Polaromonas sp.
GGGCCGGGCAACAATGGCGGTGATGGTTTTGAGGCGGCCACACATCTGCACCATTGGGGCAAGCAAGTTGTCGTGACATGGACGGGGGCAGGCAAAACCGCCCTCCCGCCCGATGCCCACGCCGCGTATCAAAAAGCTGTCGCGGCGGGTGTGACCCTGACCGGCGAACCACCGCAAAATTTTGACTTTTGTATTGATGCGCTACTGGGAATTGGCGGGCAACTTGACCCTGCGCGTGAAGGGTCGGCACAGATGCTGGAATGGCTGCAAGTGATGGCAAAAAGCGCTGCGCCCTGCCTGGCAGTCGATCTGCCCAGCGGGTTGGATGCTAATACGGGTACTTCAACCGCTATACATTCAGGAGCTGCTCGCGCACATATCCATTGGTCTGGCGCACGATTTACCCTGTCGTTATTGACCTTGAAGCCCGGATTGTTCACTTCTGAAGGCCGCGACTACGCTGGTGAAGTGTGGTTTGATGATCTGGGCGTTGACGGACGCCACGCCGAATTGGTCAGCGCCTGGCTGCTCGGCGCAAACAGTGTGGCACTACCGCAGCGCCTGCACCGTTCCCACAAAGGCAGCTTTGGCGATGTGGCTGTTCTGGGCGGCGAATCCACCGCCAGCAGCCACATGGCGGGCGCCGCATTGCTGGCGGCTAGTGCGGCGCTGCATGCGGGCGCGGGCCGGGTGTTTGTAGCGTTATTGAGCGATAGTCATTTGAGGGTCAATACAAACCACCCAGAGTTGATGTTTCGAAGCCCTGAGGCACTCGATTTGCGTACACAGGTGGTGGTCTGCGGCTGTGGTGGCGGCGAGGCAGTGAACGCAGTTTTACCCAAAGTGCTGTCCACCGCCAACCGTTTGGTGCTGGATGCAGATGCCTTGAACGCCATAGCAGGGGACACGCAGCTTCAAACCCTGCTTAAGGCACGGCCTGCTACAGGCTACGCCACGGTGCTCACCCCGCACCCGTTAGAGGCGGCGCGCTTGCTGCAAACCACGACGGAGCAGGTTCAGTCTGACCGCCTGAAAGCTGCTGCGCAATTGGCCGAGTTATATCAGGCTGTCGTGGTTTTAAAAGGCTCTGGCAGCGTGACAGCTGCGCCGGGGAAAACAAGTCGCATCAATTCGAGCGGTAATGCGCTACTGGCCACAGCGGGCACCGGCGATGTGCTGGCGGGCATGCTGGGTGCGTGTTTGGCGAGCGGTTTAAGTGCTTTTGACGCAGCTTGCAGCGCAGCATTTATACACGGCCGCGTGGCCGACGATTGGGTAAAAACGCATCCCGGCGAGGCACTGACAGCCTCAAGACTGGCGGCGTCGCTTTAAGCCAGCAACATCAAGCCGATTTGCAAGGCGATGATGAGCACAATCGCCGACAAATCAATACCGCCCACCGACGGGATCGCGCGCCTGAAAGGTGCCAACAGCGGCTCCGTCAAACGCCCCAGCAAAGCATAGGCAGGCGAGCCAGGTTGCACCCAAGACAAAATGGCGAATCCAATGACCAAAATCATCATGGTTTGCAACGCGACACGCAGCAGCAGCTTGAAGGCCAAACTTAGCAAGGACAAGAACATGCCAGGTGCCAATGCAGCCAAGCCCAAGCCGCCCAACACCATGGTGAAAAGCACCAGCCAGATCAGCCCATAAGCCAGCGCAAAAAGCAACGCGGCCAGCAAACTGGCCCAGTCGATTTTGGATTGCCTCAACGCTTTGGGCAACACCAGGCGCAGCGGCTTGACCAGCCAGTCCGTCACCGCCATGACAAAAATACCGGGCTGGGCCCGCATGTTGACGCGCGTCCAGTTCATCCAGGCGCGCAGCAACGCAGCGGCAATCAGCACGAAGAAAAAACTTTCCAGCAGGAAGGAGAGAACGCGGATTAACACAGGCGATCCAATATCAACGACGCGGCTTTTTGCCCTGCTTGCGCCCGGCTTTCGAAGTCTTGCCTGCAGCCTTTTTGACGGCAGCTTTCAAGGCCTGAATCGGGGACGGAAGCAAGCCGCCTGAGCCGCGCTCGGTACGGCTTGACGACGCTAAGCCTGATGCGCCCGAACCCCGGCCTGATCGATTTGGAGTGGCACCCCCTCGCCGATTTCCTTTGCCATCACGCGACACGCCGCGCTCTTGCGCTGGCAACTCACCGGTATGTCCACCGGTTTTGTCTTTCATGGCGCGGTTGGTCACTGCCAGCAGCGCCTCGCCTTCATTGATCAACCTGAAGTCAATCTTGCGACCATCCAGGTCGACCCGGCTCACCTGCACCCGCACCCGCGAGCCGATGGCGTATCGAATGCCAGTGCGCTCACCGCGCAGTTCCTGCTTGGCCTCGTCAAAGCGGAAGTACTCGCCACCCAGCTCAGTGATGTGCACCAGGCCTTCGACGTACATCGCATCCAGGGTAACAAAAATCCCAAAGCCGGTCGCAGCAGTGACGACCCCGCCAAACTCTTCACCCAAATGCTCTCGCATGTATTTACATTTGAGCCAGGCTTCCACGTCGCGGCTGGCTTCGTCTGCGCGGCGCTCGTTGGCGCTGCAATGCAGCCCGGCGGCTTGCCAGGCCAGCTCGTCAACACTGGCTTTTTTCGGTTTCTGTTCGGGGTCTTTGACTCTTGATGCAAGCCGCTTGGACAGCTTGGCTTCAGCCTCGCCCGGCGTCGGCAGGCTGGGCAACTGGTATTTGGCTTTGTTCAGCACCGCCTTGATGACGCGGTGCACCAGCAAATCAGGGTAGCGGCGAATCGGGCTGGTGAAGTGCGTGTAGGCCTCATAGGCCAGGCCAAAGTGGCCGCTGTTCATCGGCGTGTAAATCGCCTGCTGCATCGAGCGCAGCAGCATCGAATGAATCTGCTGCGCATCAGGCCGGTCTTTGGTGGCCTGGGCGATTTGCTGAAACTCACTCGGCGTCGGGTCGTCGCTGATCGTCATGCCAATGCCTGCGGCTTTGAGGTAGTTGCGCAGCATGTCCTTTTTCTCGGGCGTTGGGCCCTCGTGCACGCGGAACAAACCCACATGTTTGCTGCTGGCAATAAAGTCTGCTGAACACACATTGGCGGCCAGCATGGCCTCTTCAATCAGGCGGTGCGCCACATTGCGGGTGCGCGGGATGATTTTTTCAATCCGCCCGACTTCATCACACACGATTTGTGTTTCAGTGGTTTCAAAATCAACCGCGCCGCGAACGCCGCGCTCCTTTAAAAGCGCCTGATACACGTCATGCAAATCAAGCAAGTGCGGCACCAGCGCCTTGCGCTGCGCTGCTTCTGGCCCGCGCGTGTTGGCCAGAATGGCGGCCACTTCGGTATAGGTAAAGCGCGCCTGGCTGAACATCACTGCCGGGTAAAACTGGTAGGCATGCACTTCGCCTTTGGCGGTCACCAGCATGTCGCACACCATGCACAGTCTTTCAACATTCGGGTTCAGCGAACACAAACCATTGGACAGTTTTTCAGGCAGCATGGGGATCACGCGGCGCGGAAAATACACGCTGGTGGCACGGTCGTAAGCGTCAATATCAATGGCGCTACCGGTTTCGACGTAGTGGCTAACATCAGCAATGGCCACCAGCAAGCGCCAGCCCTTGCCACGTCCCACTTTGGCGGGTTCGCAATACACGGCATCGTCGAAGTCGCGTGCGTCTTCACCATCGATCGTGACCAGTGCAATGTCGGTCAAATCGACGCGGTTCTTTTTGTCTGCTGGGCGTACGGCGTCAGGAAGCGTACGGGCCAGGGCCAGGGCTTCGTCACTGAACTCATGCGGCACGCCATATTTGCGCACCGCAATTTCAATCTCCATGCCAGGGTCATCTATCTCGCCCAGCACTTCTTTGACGCGGCCTACAGGCTGACCAAACAAGGCAGGCGGTTCCGTCAGTTGCACCACCACGACCTGGCCAGTCTTGGCTGAACCGATAGCGCTCTTGGGGATCAGCACATCCTGGCCATAGCGCTTGTCTTCAGGCGCGACCAGCCAAACGCCGCTTTCCTGCAGCAGACGACCAATGATGGGGTTCGGCGAGCGTTCAATAATTTCGGTGACGCGGCCTTCGGGGCGGTTTTTGCGGTCGTGCCGGACGATGCGTGCCTTGACGCGGTCTTTGTGCAGCACGGCTCGCATCTCATTGGGCGGCAAATAGATGTCGGCCTCGCCGTCGTCACGTTGCACAAAACCGTGGCCGTCACGATGGCCAGAAACGGTGCCCTCGAACTCTGCGAGGAGGCCAGACGCTGTGCTGGCACTGTGTTGGGTTGTTTTAATAAAAAGTCTCTTTAAAAGTTAGTAAGCAGGTCGTTTGTCAAAGCCATGCAGAAAGTATGCCGCTTAAATATTTCAATATCTGGGTCAACGAACCACTTTGGATAATGGTACACTTTAAGGCTTGCCCGGGTGGCGGAATTGGTAGACGCGCACGGTTCAGGTCCGTGTATCGCAAGATGTGGAGATTCGAGTTCTCTCCCGGGCACCAGAAAATTTTTTTGTTGGTTTATTTTTCAAAATCATCACAAAAAGCCACTGCGATCCAGTGGCTTTTTTGTTGCCTGAATAAATGTGAGCTATTCTAATTTCCATTAGAAGCGAGAACAAGGCGCGAAGTCGCAGGCAGTGCCAAGGCACGGCAAGACGAAGCAACGCAGTTATCGTTTTTAATGGGAGTTGGAATCAGAATGGGACGGCAATCAAATCATGCCCCTGAACGCCCACAATCCGCGCTTTCGTAAACTCACCGACCTTCAGGGTTTTGCTGATTTTTTCGGGTGCCAGCAGCTTCACCACGCCATCAATCTCAGGTGCATCTGCGTAAGAGCGCCCCACCCCACCCTTGCGGCCCAGCGCCGGGGCTGAATCGACCAGCACCTGCATGGTCGCGCCAATGCGACTTTGCAGCTTTTGGCTGGACACCGCCTCCGCCACCGCCATAAAGCGCGCACGGCGCTCTTCACGCACTTCGATCGGCAGCATGCCGGGAATGTCGTTGGCTGTAGCGCCGGCCACAGCGCTGTAGGCAAAGCAGCCTGCGCGGTCGATTTTTGCTTCTTGCATGAAGTCGAGCAGGTGCTCAAATTCGGCTTCCGTCTCACCCGGAAAACCCGCAATAAAGGTGCTGCGAATCACGATTTCTGGGCAAATCTCGCGCCAGCGGGCAAGACGCTCCAGGTTTTTTTCACCGCTGGCGGGTCGCTTCATGCGCTTTAAAACATCCGGGTGGCTGTGCTGCAAAGGCACATCCAGGTACGGCAGCACCTGGCCCGTCGCCATCAGCGGCAAAATTTCATCCACGCTTGGGTACGGGTACACATAGTGCAACCGCACCCAGGCACCGTAGGGTTCGGCAATTTCGCCGAGTGCCTGCACCAATTCAATCATGCGGGTTTTGATCGGCTTGCCGTCAAAAAAGCCGGTGCGGTATTTCACGTCAACACCGTAGGCCGAGGTGTCCTGGCTGATGACCAGCAGTTCCTTCACGCCGCCTTCGAACAGGGCGCGCGCTTCAACCAGCACATCACCAATCGGGCGCGACACCAAATCGCCACGCATCGACGGGATGATGCAAAACGTGCAGCGGTGGTTGCAGCCTTCGCTGATTTTCAAATACGCATAGTGGCGCGGCGTTAATTTAATGCCCGCCACACCAAACGAATTAGGTACAAGGTCAACAAACGGGTCATGTGGCTTGGGCAAGTTCAAGTGCACCGCGTCCATCACTTCTTGTGTCGCATGTGGGCCTGTCACGGCCAGCACGCTGGGGTGTATTTGCCGCACCATGTTGCCGCCGCCTTCACCGGCTTTTGCGCCCAGGCAGCCGGTGACGATGACGCGGCCATTGGCGGCCAGTGCCTCGCCAATCGTGTCCAGGCTTTCCTTGACAGCATCGTCAATAAAACCGCAGGTGTTGACGATGACCAGGTCTGCGCCTTCAAATGTTTTGGAAGTCTGATAGCCCTCAGCGCTCAATTGCGTGAGGATCAGCTCGGAATCAGTCAGTGCCTTGGGGCAGCCCAGGCTGACAAAGCCAACGCGTGGTGCGGGTTTATGGGTAACAGGAATAGGTGGGGAAATAACTTCGCTCATGGCTCTATTGTCTCAGAGCCGCTTCAAGATGGAGATGAACTATCTTTTCAAGCCAAACGCACCCAACATCTGCTCACTCTGCTTTTGCATCTGCTCCTGCATTTGCGTAAAAGCGCTTTTGGACTGCTCCACATAATTACCCATCATGCCCTTCATCATGGGTGACTGCACGTTCATCAGTTTGGCCCAGCTTTCGGGGCTCATGCCCTTTGCTTGCTCAGACATTTTGACTTGCAAGTCCATGAAGCTCTGCACGTTTTTCTCAAGGTAAGCGCCCATAAAACTTTGCATGGCGTTGCCGTAAAACCGGATGATGTTGGCCAGCACCGCCTCGGTAAACATCGGTGCGCCGCCTGATTCTTCTTCCAGAATAATTTGCAGCAGGATGCTGCGCGTCAGATCGTCATTGGTTTTGGCATCTACCACCACAAAATTCGCGCTGTCCATGACCAGCTGCCGTACATCCGTCAGAGTGATGTAGGTGGAGGTTTCAGTGTCGTACAGCCGCCGGTTGGGGTATTTTTTGATGACCCTGCCCTGTTCAGGCAGTTCGGCTGGGGAATTGAGAGAGGCTTTGGTTTTTGACACTGAACATTCCCGTGGGTGAATCACCATAACAGCCGCCAGCAAAATGCCGTGTGCTTCGGTACATTCTAAGGAAATTTGCGAATAATGGAGATATATCCAATCTCTGTGTTTACCCTGCATGAGGGAAACTAAACGAGGAAATTGGTAGGCGCAATTGGACTCGAACCAACGACCCCCACCATGTCAAGGTGGTGCTCTAACCAGCTGAGCTATGCGCCTAAAGTCGAAGCATCAGAGTATAGCATCATCGTCTTCGGGCCGACCGCACACCCGCTACACCGGCCACCATACCCAGTACCTGTTTGAGTCGCCCTGACTGCGCAACCTCTACCGTGAACGTCATCCAGGCGGTGCCGCCACGGTTGTCTTTCACCGATTGCGTTTGCACACCAATC
>JANNYZ010000028.1:0-18286 GCA_031410335.1 Polaromonas sp.
CCGCTTGCATCAAACGGACGCATGTCGCCCTGCGCCACAACGCGTGCCATATGTTCTTCGGGGCTGGCTTTGAGCCATACGCAGTAAAACCGGCTTTGCAATAAATCGAACGTCTCGCGCTCGCTGACAATGCTACCGCCGGTCGTCATCACCACGCCATCTGGGTGCTCTTCAGCGATTCTGAGCAGCGCACGGCGTTCATAACGACGGTAACCCGCCTGCCCATGCAGCAGCAAAATTTCGTTCATGCTGGTCCCGGCTTCGCGTTCAATCTCGCGGTCCAGTTCAATAAAAGGCACACCGCGCTCAGTTGCAAGGTGCGCACCCAGGGTTGACTTGCCAGCGCCGCGCAAGCCAATCAGCGCCACGCGTTGCTCACGGCCAAGAGCGTCGCTTAAACCAAAAGTGTTGCCGAGCAGGCCATAGGCCTGGTCAAGCTGTGAATCGTCCAGGCGCGACAGCAGGCCCTGGGTACGTGCCAACGCCGGTCGTGGTGCGTCTTGCAGCAGGTCAATCACCGTGATGTTCAGCGCTCGTGCCGCTGCTTCCAGCGAATTGATTGACACATTGCCCTTGCCTGACTCCACATCGGCCAGAAAGCGCTCGCTGAGGCCCGAATCAGCCGCTAGCGCCTTGCGGGTCATGCCGCGCCGGGCACGCCAGCCACGAACGCGTGTGCCGAGTTCAGCCAGCGTGACGTTTGCGTCTTGTTCTGTCGATTCTTTGGTTGCGCTCATAAATTGCAGTATACTTCACAATATTGCAACGTCAAGCAGTTTATTGCATCTTTTGTAAAACTTGTTTTTGAGGACGAAAAATGAAGCTCCGAATTCTGGTGGGCACCATGACCAGCACCGCTGACTATGTGGCGCAAGCCATCCAAATGGATTGTGCTGACCTTGTCAGTGACATCGCGATTGAAATGATGGACAGC
This sequence comes from Polaromonas sp., assembly GCA_031410335.1. Lineage (GTDB taxonomy): Bacteria > Pseudomonadota > Gammaproteobacteria > Burkholderiales > Burkholderiaceae_C > Polaromonas. The sequence goes on from JANNYZ010000028.1 coordinate 935, forward strand.
CTGGACATCAGCGTCTTCAGTGCCGACAAAGCGAAAGATGCGATATATCTCATCTGCACATCCACCTACGGTCAAGGCGATGTGCCAGACAACGCACGAGCACTTTATGAGTCCCTGAGTGCGCAGCCACAGTTTTTGGGGCATGTGAAATACGGCGTGATTGCGCTGGGCGACCGGACTTATCTGCAGACCTTCTGCTTTGGTGGCAAAAAGTTTGACGAACGCCTGATTGACCTGGGCGCGCAGCGCATCGGCGAGGTGTGGTGCCACGACGCCAGCACCGGCACCATGCCGGAAGAAGAAGGCACGGTCTGGTGCAGGCAGTGGCTGACAGAGGCGCTGCAAAGCACTGCAGCTGCGTAAAAACACCTGCAACGCCTGAAAAAAGGTGCTTTTCAGGACTCAAATCCGCCTTCAAGCCAATAGACACATGCGCAAGCAGCTATAAATATAATAGCAGATAAAAATGACAAACGGAGACAAACATGCAACTCAGCCAGGCCAATCATGCTGCCCAGCCGCCTCAGGTCACCGTTCCCCGCCGCTACAACGCCGCACATGACCTGCTGGCGCGCAATGCAGCCTGGCCTGACAAGACGGCCTTCATCAACGCCATCAGCGGTGAAAAGCTCAGCTATAGCGAGCTGACACGCCAGTCGCATCAGTTTGCCAACGCCCTGCGCGCCCAGGGTTTTGCGCCTGAAAGCCGGTTGCTGGTGGCCATGCTGGACACACCGGACTGGCCCGTGGTCTTCCTCGGTTGTATCTTGGCGGGCGTGGTGCCGGTAGCGGCCAATACGCTGCTGACCACGGCGGATTTTGAGTTCATGCTGCGCGACTCACGGGCGCAGGGCCTGGTGGTGTCTGATGCGCTGCTGCCCGCTTTTGAGCCGTTGATTGGCAACATCGAGACCTTGAAGTCGGTTTTCGTTGCCGGAGCTGATCAAACCACTGATTCAGCCTTAAAAAACCCTTTAAATAAGCCTCTAGCCCAATCAATACGTGCGCAAGCAGCTATTGAAAACATAGCAGATACATGCGCAGACGACGCCTGCTTCTGGCTCTATTCAAGCGGTTCTACAGGTGCGCCCAAGGGCACGGTGCACCTGCACAGCCATTTGATTCAAACGGCAGAGTTGTACGGGCGCGGCGTGCTGGGCATCCAGCATTCAGATGTGGTGTATTCCGCCGCCAAGCTGTTTTTTGCCTACGGCCTGGGCAATGGCTTGACCTTCCCGATGGCTGTGGGCGCTACCGCCGTGCTGCTGCCTGCCCGCCCCACACCGATGGATGTTTTCATCGTCCTAAAAGACTTCAAACCGACCATTTTTTATGGCGTGCCCACGCTATACGCCGCCCTGCTGGCCGACCCTGCCCGGCCCGCCAAAGCTGACGTGGCGCTGCGCGTCTGTACCAGCGCGGGTGAGGCGCTGCCCGCAGAGATTGGCAAAAAATTCACCGCCGCCTATGGCGTTGAGATCCTGGACGGCATTGGCTCGACCGAAATGCTGCACATTTTTTTAAGCAACCGCCCCGGCGCGGTGCGTTACGGCACCACCGGCCAGGCAGTGCCGGGTTACGCCCTGCGCATCGTGGGCGATGACGGCAATGACTGCGCTGTGGGCGAGATTGGCGAGCTGCACATCAGCGGCCCCACGTCGGCCATCATGTACTGGAACAACCGCGCCAAAACCAAAGCCACCTTTGCAGGCGACTGGACCAAAAGTGGAGACAAATACACGCTGGATGCAGACGGCTACTACACCTACGGCGGCCGAAGCGACGACATGCTGAAGGTCGGCGGCATTTATGTCTCGCCGTTTGAAGTTGAGGCCTGTTTGATGACCCACCCCGCGGTGTTTGAAGTCGCTGTGATCGGCGTGCAAGACGCTGATGAGCTGGTCAAGCCAAAGGCGTATGTCGTCTTTAAATCGGGCCACAGCGCGACGACTGATGAGCTGAAAGCCCACGTCAAGCAGCACCTGGCCCCTTATAAATACCCGCGCTGGTTTGAATTTGTGGCCGAATTGCCCAAAACAGCCACCGGCAAGATTCAGCGCTTCAAGCTGCGGCAGACTTCATAAAACCGATGCAAAGTGCCCTATTTTATTTATGCTTAAACAATTTAGCCTTAAAGCTCGGGTTTTACACTAGGGTCACCTGACGACCCCGCGTTTACCATTTCACCCGTTCAAACAAGTCAGTTATTCATCCCAACCAGGAGTTATCAATGACCTCTCGCCGCCTCGTTCTGACCCGCAGTGCCGCCGTTATCGGCGCCGCATCCACAGGCCTGCTGTTGCCTGAAATCGTGCGTGCGCAAGCGGCCAAAGTACGCGTCGGCTTCATGCTGCCGTACACCGGCACCTTTGCCCAGCTGGGCGTGGCCATTGAAAACGGCTTTCGCATGGCCATCAATGAACAAGGCGGCAAGCTGGGTGGCCGCGAAATTGAATACTTCAAGGTAGACGACGAGTCAGAGCCGTCCAAAGGCATTGAAAACGCCAACACACTGGTGCAGCGCGACAAGGTTGATGTGATTGTTGGCACCGTGCATTCAGGCGTACAAATGGGCATTCAAAAAGTCGCACGCGACACCGGCGTGCTGAGTTTGATTCCCAACGCCGGCGTTCACGCTGCCACACGCGGCCTGTGCGCCCCCAACGTGTACCGCACCAGCTTCAGCAACTCGCAACCGACCCGCGCCTTGGGCAAGGTCATGATGGACAAGGGCCACAAAAAGACCGTCTGGATCACCTGGAAGTACGCTGCTGGCGACGAGGCTTTTGAGGGTTTCAAAGAAGGCTACACGGCTGCTGGCGGCACGATTGTGAAAGAACTCGGTTTGCCCTTCCCGCAAGTGGAGTTTCAGGCGCTGCTGACCGAAATCGCAGCGCTCAAGCCTGATGCTGTGGCCTGCTTTTTTGCAGGTGGTGGCGCGGCCAAGTTCATTCGTGACTACGCCGCTGCGGGCCTGAAAGGCAAGGTTCCTTTGTATGGCTCCGGCTTTTTGACCGAAGGCGTTCTGGACGCTGCGGGCCCTGCCGCTGACGGCATCATCACGACGATGCATTACAGCGATTCGCTGGACACCCCACGCAACAAGAAATTCCGCCTCGACTACGCCAAAACCTTCAAGGCCCAGCCGGATGTGTACGCGGTACAGGGCTACGACACCGGCTTGCTGCTGGTGCAGGGCGCGAACGCCGTCAAGGGCGACCTGAACAACAAGGCCGCGCTGTACAAGTCGATGGAAGGCGCCGTGATCGACAGCCCACGCGGCAAGTGGGCCATGAGCAAGTCACACAACCCGATTCAGGACATCTATATTCGCCAGGTCGAAAACAAAGAGAACAAGGTGATTGGCGTAGCCGCCAAAGCGCTGGCTGATAGCGGCGCTGGCTGCAAGATGGGTTGAATATAGCCCCCACGGTGGATATTGCCCCCACGGTTGCTCACTGCGTGTAGCGCCCTGGGTTTTTGGGGTCAGAGCCCAAATTCGCCGAGCCTTCGGCTCGCCCGCAGGGTATAGCGCTTTGCGCTATAGCGAAATTGGTGTCTGACCCCAATAACCCCTACGGACTGGCATAGCCAGATCCGCTGCCCCTGCTTGACTAATTCGCCTCATACCTCATGGACTTTCCCCAATTTTTAATCCAGCTGCTGAACAGCGTGCAGTACGGGCTGCTGCTGTTCATGCTGGCTGCGGGCTTGACGCTGATTTTTGGCATCATGGGCGTGGTGAATTTGGCGCATGGCAGTTTTTACATGCTGGGGGCGTATCTGGCATGGTCACTCAGCTCTGCTTTTGGTAGCCTGACGCTGGCCATCCTTTGCGGTGCGGTGCTGTCGGTGGTGTTTGGTTTGGCACTTGAATGGCTGCTGTTCAGGCACTTCTACAAACGTGACCACCTCGACCAAGTGCTACTGACGTTTGGTCTGATTTATATTTTTGAAGAACTGCGGTCGATTGTTTGGGGCGATGACGTTCATGGGGTCACGATTCCGGCGCTGCTCAGCGCGTCGATTCCACTGACCGAAAACCTGTCTTACCCGGTGTACCGGCTCTTCATGTCGGGCGTTTGCATTGCGTTGGCGATTGGTTTGTATTTATTGATTTCAAAAACCCGCCTGGGCATGAAAATCCGCGCCGGTGCTTTTAACCGCGACATGGCCGAGTCACTTGGCATCAACATCAAGCTGATTCACGCGACAGTGTTCGCACTTGGCGTGGGCCTTGCGGCCGTGGCAGGCATGATCGCCGCGCCGATTGCCAGCGTCTACCCCAACATGGGCTCGCAAGTGCTCATCATGTGTTTTGTGGTGGTGGTGATTGGCGGCATTGGCTCGGTTCGTGGCGCGCTGATTGCAGCACTTCTTGTAGGGCTGGTCGATACGTTCGGCAAGGTGCTGCTGCCGTCAGTGGCGGGCATGCTGGTTTATATGTTGATGGCAGCCGTATTGCTGTGGAAGCCCGAAGGTTTGTTCAAAGCATGATCCATATTGCCCCCACGGTCGCGCACTTCGTGTCGCTCACTGCCCCCCGAGGGGGCCGCTGCGCCTGCGGCCTGGCAAAGCCAGATCCGCGGTCCCTGCTTGAAAAATCCATTACTCCGCTATGAGTTCCGTAACAGCCAACCTAGAGGTCTTGCCGCGAAGCATCAAGCTGGTGTTGGGCATGGGCCTCGTCGCCCTGCTCGCCTTTCCGTTTGTGGGCACGCCGTTTTATACAGAGATGGTCACGCGCATGATGATCATGGCGATCTTCGCCATGAGCCTGGACCTGCTGCAAGGCGTGACAGGGCTGGTGTCTCTCGGTCATGCGGCCTACTTTGGGCTGGCGGGTTACGCGCTGGCTTTCCTCACCCCGCAAGGTGAAGCCATCAGCCTGTGGTGGACATTACCCATGGCTGTATTCGCATCAGGCCTGGCCGCACTCATCATCGGTTTTTTTGTCGTGCGCACGCACGGCATCTACTTCATCATGGTCACCATGGCGTTTGCGCAAATGGTGTTTTACCTGTTCTTTGACAACAAGGTACTGGGCGGCTCTGACGGGCTGTACATCAACTTCAAACCCAGCACCGCCATCATGGGCTGGGTGCCTTTTGACCTCGACAACAAGCGCGTGCTGTACTACTTCACGCTGGCTGCGCTGCTGGTCACCTATGTGTTTTTACGCCGCCTGCTGTTCAGCCCCTTTGGCCGCACGCTCAGCGGTATCCGCGTCAATGAGCACCGCATGCGCGCCATGGGTTACGGCGTGTTTGGCTACAAGCTGGCAGCGTTTAGTGTGGCTGGGGCACTGGCCGGGCTGGCAGGTTATTTGTGGGGCACGCAAAGCGGCTACATCAACCCGGAGCTGATGGGTTTTCACATGAGTGCACACGCCATCATGATGGTGATTCTGGGCGGCATGGGCAACTTTGCAGGTGCGATTGTGGGGGCTTTTGCGTTTGAATATTTGCTGCACGTCTTCAAGGATTTACCGCAGGTCGGCAGTGTGAATTTGGGCAAGCACTGGCAGCTTTGGATGGGCCTTTTTATTGTTTTGCTAGTCACATTTGCCCCGCGCGGTATTTTGGGTTTGTTTGAGAGGTTCATGAAACGCAAGGAGGCTTCCCATGAGTGAAGTCTTGCTCAGTGCCAAGAACCTGACCAAACGCTTCGGCGGCCTGGCCGCTGTCAACGATGTGTCGATTGATCTGCTGCGCAACCATATTCACGCTGTGATTGGCCCCAACGGCGCAGGCAAATCAACGCTGACCAATTTGCTGTCGGGTGACTTGCCGCCCACGTCAGGAGCAATCGCTCTTGGCGATGTCAACATCACAGGCTGGACACCCGAAAAAATCTCGCGCCAGGGCCTGGGCCGCAGCTACCAGAAGACGAATATCTTTTTACCCTTCAGCGTATGGGACAACGTGCACCTGGCCGCTCAGTCGCGCGCGCCCCAGGCCCACAAGTGGTTGAGCAACGCTTCTGATTTCATAGCTACTCGTGCACGAATCGAAAGGGCTATCGAGCTTTCTGGCTTGCAGAATCGGGTTAGAAACATCGCTGGCACCATCAGCCACGGCGAGCAGCGCCAGTTGGAAATTGCCATGACACTGGCCACCGAACCGCAAGTGATTTTATTGGACGAGCCGTTAGCAGGCATGGGCGCAGTCGAGGCGGAGCGCATGGTGGCGCTGCTGCTGGCGATTAAAAAAGACCACGGCATATTGCTGGTGGAGCATGACATGGACGCGGTTTTTGCATTGGCCGACAAGCTGACGGTGATGGTCAATGGTCAGGTAATTGCCAGCGGCACGCCTACAGAGATCAGATCCGATGCAGGCGTGCAAGCCGCCTATTTGGGCGAGGAACACTGATGGCAAACGACCTCCTCATCAACGCACAAAACCTGCAAACCTACTACGGTGCCAGTCACATCCTGCGCGGTATCAACTTCAGCGTTGCGCGCGGCGAAACCATTGGCCTGATGGGCCGCAACGGCATGGGCAAAAGCACGCTGCTTAAAAGCATCATGGGCCTGGTCAAGCCACGCGCAGGCTCGATAGAAATTGCGGGCAAGGCCATGATGGGCCGCGCGCCGTATGAAATCGCGCAGCTCGGTATTGCCTACGTACCGGAAGGCAGGGGGATTTTTGGCAACCTGAGCGTTGTTGAAAATTTGAAGATGGCGGCACGTGCAGGAACACGCGGCCAGCGTGACTGGACCTACGACCGCGTGCTCGACACCTTCCCCAGATTGAAAGAACGCTTGGGCCACGGTGGCCAGCAACTCAGCGGCGGAGAGCAGCAAATGCTGACCATTGGCCGCGCGCTGATGACCAACCCGGACGTGCTGATCCTCGACGAAGCCACCGAAGGCCTAGCCCCGCTGATTGCCAAAGACATCTGGCGCATTTGCGCCCTGATTCGCGAAACGGGCATCAGCAGTGTCATCGTTGATAAAAACCACAAACACGTCACCCAAATCACAGACCGCAACGTGATTCTGGTCAAGGGTGAGGTGGTGTTTGAGGGCACATCACAAGCACTGAATGCCCAGCCGGAATTGCTGCAGCAGTATTTAGGCGTTTAAACCGCTTTTAGAGCAGAGGGCGCAACTCACGCGCCGCATCTTGCAGCAGCGGCAGCAAATCACGCTGCATCACATCCAGTTGCAAGCGTTCAGGTGTGGTGACCACGTTCAGCGCTGCCACCACTTTGCCCTGCATGTTGCGCAGCGGCACCGCCAGTGCAAACACGCCCAGTTCATGCTCCTGGCTGGCCACGCACCAGTCTTGTATCCTGGCGGCGCTGACCAATGACTTGAGGGTTTTGGCATCCAGCACCGTGTGCGCCGTCAGGCGTGGCAACGCCCTGCCCTTCAACCACGCAGCAAAGTCTGTGCGACTCTGGCACGCCAGCAACATGCGACCGGTCGACGTGGCATGCGCGGGCAGGCGCGCACCCAGGTGCAAACCGTAGGCCAAAACCCTGGCCGTGCCCTGCGCATTTGGCGAGTCGTAGCCCACACTGCGCGCCACAATCACGACCTGGTCGCCGTCCAGTACCACGCTTGAAAACGATTGTTGCGTCTGCGCGGCCAGTCTGTTCAGCGTGGGTTGCAGCACACGAGGCAAGCGAGCAGAGGCGAGGTAACTGCCTGAAAAGCGCAGTACCTTGGGCGACAGCCAGTAGTAGCCGTCTTCATTTTCCAGATAGCCCAGGTGTGCCAGCGTCAGCAAATGCCGCCGCGCCGCCGCCCGCGTGATTCCCGCACGCTGCGCCGCCAGCGTGGCATTGAGCCGCTGGCGCTCGGTGTCAAAGCTCTCCAGCACGGCCATGCCTTTGGCCATGCCTTCAATAAAGTCTGCTTTTTCGATGGTCATCGTCAGCTTTCATTTGCACGGTGATCGCACATACGAGCCAATCATCGCACAGCACAGGGGTTCCCAGCTGGCGTTATCAGCCCGTCAAAGTTAAGCTCGTGACGTTGAACTGAACCGTCACAGGAGACAAACATGCGCACTCAAGTTACCATCATCGGCGCTGGCCCGGCCGGCCTTTTACTCGGCGCTTTGCTGCACAAGGCGGGCATAGACAACATCATCATCGAGCGCCAAAGCGGCGACTATGTACTGGGCCGTATACGCGCAGGCATTCTGGAGCAAGGCACCGTCAACATGCTGCATGAAGTCGGTGCAGGCCAGCGCCTGACGGCCGAGGGCACGCCGCACCACTCGATTGAACTGGTATTTAAAAACCAGCGCCACGCCATAGACGTGACGGGCCTGACAGGTGGCAAAGTCGTCACCGCCTACGGCCAGACCGAAGTCACGCGCGATCTGATGGATGCACGCGCTGCCGCCGGGCTGAGCACCGTGTACGAGGCGGGTGACGTCAACCTTCAGGACTTCGACAGCGCACAGCCTAAAGTGCGTTACATCAAAGATGGCCAGCAGCATGAGTTGGCGTGCGACTTCATTGCCGGGTGTGACGGTTTTCATGGAGTGTGCCGAGCCAGCGTTCCCAAAGATGCCATTCATGAGTTTGAGCGCGTTTACCCGTTCGGCTGGCTGGGCGTGCTGGCTGATGTGCCGCCCGTTTCGCCGCACGCCATCGTGTATGGCAACCACGAACGCGGCTTTTCGCTGTGCTCGATGCGCAGCCTCACGCGCAGCCGTTACTACGTGCAGTGCCCCATGACGGACAAAGTCGACCAGTGGAGCGACGCGGTGTTTTGGGATGAGTTGCGTGCCCGGCTGGACCCCGAACTGGCCGAGCGCATTGTGACCGGCCCGTCGATTGAAAAAAGCATCGCGCCACTGCGCAGCTTTGTCGCTGAGCCGATGCGTTTTGGCCGCCTGTTTTTGGCGGGCGATGCCGCTCATATCGTGCCGCCTACGGGCGCCAAGGGGTTGAACCTGGCAGCATCCGACGTGAAGTATCTGTCTGACGCATTGATTGATTTTTATCTTGAAAAATCCAGCGCAGGCATCGACGACTACTCGCAGCGCGCGCTACGCCGTGTCTGGAAGGCCGAGCGCTTTTCATGGTCACTGACATCGCTGCTGCACCGCTTTCCTGACCAGGACGGCTTTGGCCAGAAAATCCAGGAGGCTGAACTGGACTATCTGGTGCATTCAACGGCGGCATCGACCGCGCTGGCTGAAAACTATGTGGGTTTGCCGCTTTAAACTACCCGGGATAGCCTAAAACGGCAAAAAGCAGTCGAAATAGTGCATCATTCAGGTCTCCAAGCCAATAAATACGAGCGCTAGGAGCTCCTGAATCCATAGCAAATGACCCCTGCCAAAAAATCGCCCCTACGCCCGCTGAAGGGTATTCGCGTCCTCAGTCTGGCGCTCAACCTGCCCGGCCCGGCGGCGCTGATGCGCTGTCAGCAGATGGGTGCAAGCTGCGTCAAGCTAGAGCCTCCTGATGGCGACCCGATGGTGCGCTACTGCAAGCCTGCGTATACGGCTTTGCACAATGGCATTCGCGTCACCAGTGCAGACCTGAAAACCGAAGCCGGACAAAAAACCCTGCACAGGGAACTGGCCAAGGCCGATGTGCTGCTGACGTCGTTTCGCCCCTCGGCGCTGGTCAAACTGGGCTTGAGCTGGAAAGCGCTGCACAGGCAGTACCCACAGCTCAGCCAGGTGGCCATCATCGGCAGCCCCGGTGCGCAGGCTGAAGCGCCGGGCCATGACCTCACTTATCTGGCTGAAAACGATTTGGTCGCCGGCCTTGACCTGCCTGCCACGCTGTACGCTGACATGGGCGGCTCGCTGATGGCAAGCGAAGCAGTTTTGCAGGCAGCACTGTACAAGGCAACCCAAGGCAAGAGCACCTATCTTGAAGTGGCCCTGTCTGGCGCGGCCTGCTATCTGGCGCTTCCCAGAAACTGGGGTTTGACGCAGCCGGGGGCCGCTGTCGGGGGTGGCCATGCGGGTTATCAGGTGTATGAATGTAAAAATGGCCGCGTAGCTGTAGCGGCTCTCGAGCCGCATTTTGCAGCGCGACTTTGTGCAGCGGCAGGCGTCACGGCCAGCACCACGCAAGCCATGTTGGCACCTGCGACACAGCAGGCCATTGCGACATGGCTGCGGGGCCAAACGCGCAGGCAGCTTGACCAGTTGGCACGTGACAAAGACATACCGCTTCACTCGATGGCTTGAAGCTTTTGGTGCGCGTGAAGTTTAAGATGCCCTCATGCACAAAAAACCCACACACACCCTTCTCGGCCTGGTTCTGGTTTCTGCCGGTTTAGGTATTTCAGCGCCCGCCAGCCATGCTCAAACGCCCGCGCCACCTGCATCTGCTGTGCCCGCGCAGACTGGGCCGTCTACGCCCACCAAAAAAGCCCTGGTGGCCCGCCTCCTGAAAATTCAACAACCCGGGATTGAGAGCGTCAGCCGCGCCATGGCCGAGCGCCCGGCCCAGGCGGTGATGGAAAAAGCGGGCGCCGCCCTGGCAACCAGCGTAGCCGCCGACAAACGCGAAGCCATTGCCAAGGACATTGAAGGCTATGTCAAAAAATACCTGGACGAAGCCGTGCCGCTGGTCACGGGTCGGGCATTGAAGCTTGCTCCCACGACCGTTGGCACGCTGCTGGAGGAGAAATTCAGCGAAGCCGATTTGAAACAGCTGGCCACCTTTCTTGAGTCCCCTGTCTACAACAAGTACCAGCAACTCGGTGGCGACATGCAAAAGGTCTTGCTTGAAAAACTGCTGGCCGACACACGAGGTGCGATAGAGCCGAAAGTGGTAGCACTGGACCAGGCGGTGGGCAAGCGGCTGGGAACCAACGCTGCGTTGGGTGGCTCGGCTGTCAAATGATATCCGGACGTGGACTTGGCCTGAATTCCGAACCGATCAATTCAGCCTTGCCAATCGGCTGTATTGGCAAAATGCTCCTTGAGAAACTCTAAAAACAAGCGCACACGCCCCGGCATGTTTCTGCGGCTCGGGTACATGGCATAAATCTCAAGTCCCATGGGCTTGAATGCTGGCAAAACGATTCTGAGCCGGTTCTCCCTGATGTCTTGCAACACCATGTAATTGGGATGCATGGAAATCCCCTGCCCCAAAATTGCAGCGTGCCGCAAAGGCTCACCAAAATTGGCACGCATGGAGCCCGACACCCGAACAGACCGTTTGCCTTTTGCAGAACTGCCTGAATCCACAAAGGTCCAAAAGTTGGTTGGCGACTTCAGCGCATGCACCATGCAATCGTGATGGGCCAAATCGTCCAGCGTTTGCGGCTTGCCTCGGGCGCTCAGATACGACGGCGCTGCCACCAGCAGTTGCGGTACGCTGCCCAGTTTGAGGGCGATCAGACTGGTGTCTTTCAGCGATGGGGCAATCCGCAGGGACACGTCCAGGCCCTCACCGGCAATGTCAGCCCGGCCATCATCCAGATGAACAACAAATTGAATCTCAGGGTGCAGGGCTGAAAACGCAGTCACCAACGGCACCAGATGCACAGCACCAAACGAGGGTGGGGTTCCAATACGAATCAAACCTTTAGAGTCAGTCGTGGCGCCGCGCACAGCGGTTTGCACCTCATCAAAACTGCTGAGCAAGGTTTGCCCGCCTTCCAGTAGCGACAGCCCCGCTTCAGTCAGGCTGACGCTTTTGGTGGTTCGACTCAGGAGCTGCGCACCCAGCAGCTCTTCGAGCCACTTGACATGCTTGGTGACGTTGCCCTTGGCCATGCCCAGCCGGGACGCTGCAGCTGTGAAGCTGCGCCCACGTGCAACTTCGATGAATATTTCTATGGCTTTTAATTTGTCCACGTAGGGCCTGTCGGCTTTGTTTGTTTCTCGAATGAGAACAATATATTCTGCTTTGGCGTCTATGTCGAATCCGCCGCTCTGCCTAGAATCCAAAAACAAGCCAACAGACAAGGAAAAAAACCGTGCAATTCATCAAAAGCGAACAATCTCTCGGCGCCCGTGTTGAAGGTCTGGACTTGTCCCAGCCCTTGAGCGACAGCCAGTTCAAGCAACTTGAACAAGCCCTGGGCCAATACGGCGTGCTGAGCTACCCCCGGCAAACGCTGACTTCACTGCAACTCAAAGACTTCGCGGCACGTTTTGGCAGGCTGGAAATCAACGTCGCCAACGCCTACCAGGACGTCGGTTTGCCCGAGGTGATGATCTTGTCAAACAAGGTTGAGAATGGTAAACCGCTGGGCTTGAGCGATGCAGGCCAGGACTGGCACACCGACATGTCTTACAGCAAAATCATTGCGTTCACCAATGTGCTGTACGGCATTGAAATTCCGCACCGCGATGGCGAGCCGCTCGGCAACACCGAATTTTGCAACATGCATGCCGCCTACGCAGACTTGCCCGATGAGCTGAAAACCAGACTCGATGGCATGACCGTCACGCACGATTTCGCCAAATTCTGGGACAAGATGCGGCTGCAAAAAGGCAGCACGCGCCCACCGCTGACAGACGCCCAGCGCCAAGCCAAGCCGCCCGTGTCGCATCCCATCTTTTTGACGCATCCCATCACCGGCAAAAAAGTACTTTATGCCAATCCTGGTTATTCAATGCGCATCAATGAATTGCCCGAGGAAGAAAGCGACAGCATCCTGGCGTTTCTGGCTGAACACCAGCTTCAGTCGAAGTATCAGTACCGCCACCGCTGGTCGGTGGGGGATGTCCTGATGTGGGACAACATGGGCACGCTGCACAACGCTGTAGCCGACTACCGTGCTGACGAGCACCGCTACATCAAGCGTTGCCAGGTGATGGCCAATCGCTATTTCGAAGAAGTCGCCGCGTGAAAATCATCACGTACAGCAAACATGGCAGCCCTGTACTGACGGGTGTGGTGCTGGATGGGCGGGTACTCGACATCAGCGCCTGGATTGCCAGCCTGCCGATTTCAGACGAGGCCCGTCAGCACAACACACACGCCGGCATCACTGCGCCACCCGGCGGCATCATGCGCTGGCTGCAAGCAGGCAGCTCCAAGGCGAATGCACTGGCGCACCATGTACTTGCTGAAACCGCCAAGCCCGAAACATTTTTTGACGCGCTCGGGGACATCACGCTCTACGCGCCCGTTCCCCGCCCCGGCAAGATCATTGGCGTAGGCCGCAATTACGCCGACCATGCCAAAGAAACGGGCGTCGCACCGTTTGAATCACCGCGCATCATTTTCAAAATGCCTTCTTCCGTTGCCGCGCCAGGCACGGCTGTCATGCGTCCGGCAACCGTGACCAAAATGGATTTTGAAGCCGAACTGGCAGTCGTGATGGGGGGTTATGGCAAAGACGTCGCCGAGCTGGAGGCGCTGTCACTGGTGGCCGGATACACCATCCTCAATGACCTGAGCGCACGCGAATTCCAGTTTGATGTGTCGCCCGCACAAACCACCTTTGCCAAAAGCATGGACGGTTTTGCGCCTATGGGGCCGTGGCTGGTCACACCAGACGAGCTCGACGACCCCCAGACACTGGACGTTTCGTGCTGGCTGAACGGCACGCAGATGCAGCACGGGCACACCGCGGACATGCTTTTTTCAGTCGCTACGCTGATTGCCTACCTCTCGCGTTTCATGACGCTCGAACCTGGCGATGTCATCACCACAGGCACCCCGGCCGGCATAGGTGCTTTCAGAACACCCCCGCTATACCTGCAACCCGGGGACAGTTTGCGGCTTGAAATTTCAGGCATTGGCAGCATGGAACACCTGATTGCCTGAACCGTTCAAGCCACGTTTTACAACACCAACCACGACACCCAACTCAAGAGACAACCATGAAAAAACTGCTCGTCTGCCTTGCAGCCCTCACCACATTGACAGCCATTGGCAACGGCCCTGCACGCGCGGCTGACCCGTACCCCAACAAGCCGATACGCCTGCTGGTGGGCTTTGCCGCGGGCGGGCCTACCGATGTGATCGCGCGGGTACTGGCCAGAGACATGTCAGTGACGCTGGGGCAAAGCATCATTGTTGACAACAAGGCGGGTGCCAGCTCCATGATCGCAACGCGTGAGGTTAAAAATGCCGCGCCTGACGGTTACACGCTGCTGTTCTCATCGCTCGGCCTGAATGTCAACCCCATCCTGATCGGTGACCAGGCGGGCTACAACCCCAAAACCGATTTCACCCCCATTTCAAACGCCGCCACACTGCCTCTGGTGGCTGTCACCGCCTTTGATGCGCCCCTTAAAAGCATGCCCGAGTTGCTTAAAAAGGCGCGCACGAAGCCCGAGGCGGTGAGCTTTGCATCCTCAGGCAATGGTGGTTCCGGGCATTTGGCAGGCGAATTGCTGGCCACCCTGGCCAAGGCAAAAATGCTGCATGTGCCCTACAAGGGGAACGGTCCGGCTTTGCTGGAGGTCATGGCAGGGCGCGTTGACTATATGTTTTACCCGGTGATTGGGATTGCAGACAACGTGGCGGCCAAGCGGGTGTCGATTCTGGCCGTGGGTACGGCCAAAAGAATGCCCCAATTTCCTGACACGCCCACCATGTCCGAAGTGGGCTTTCCGGGTTTTGAAGAAACCGCCCCCTGGGTGGGCTTGCTCGGGCCGTCGAAAATGCCAGCCAGCATGGTTGCCGTTTTGAACGATGCGATGGTCAAAGCACTGGCCAAGCCAGATGTCAGGGCACAACTTGAAAAGCTGGGCGCTGTGATCGTCGGTGATTCACCATCCGCCTTTGCCGCTTACCTCAAGCGCGACTACGACCGCTGGGAAAACGTCATCAAATCGGCTGCGATCAAAGCAGACTTGAATTGACACGCACCGTGTCCCAAGCGTATGCCATTGAGGATTTACGCCAGTCAGCGAAACGTCGACTCCCCCGAGCCGTTTTTGATTTTTTCGATGGCGGTGCGGAAGACGAGCTAACGCTGCAAGACAACGTGGCGGCTTACAAACGCCATCGTTTGATGCCGCGTGTGCTGACCGATGTGTCCAGCGTTGACACGAGCGCAGTGATTTTGGGCCAACGTGTTGCGCTGCCGATGGCGATTGCGCCGACTGGGGCAGCGGGGTTTGGCTGGCGGGGCGCAGACATCGCCATTGCACGCGCAGCGGTAGCGGCCGGCATTCCGTACACACTGTCGAGCACGGCCACCGCATCCATCGAGCAAATTGCCAATGCAGCGCCAGGCAGGCTATGGTTTCAGGCTTACATCCTGCGCAACAAGCCCTTTCTTGAAGCGTTGATCCAGCGCGCCCTGGCCGCTGACTATGAGGCACTGGTCATCACGGTTGACCTGCCTGTTGGAGGCAAGCGTGAACGGGATTTCCGCAATGATTTTTCTGTACCCTTCAAGTTCACTGCCAAAAACATCATCGACTTTTTGCAGCACCCGGGCTGGCTGGCCAGCATCATGCGGCACGGAATGCCCGTGATGGAAAACCTGGTCGGCCTGGACGCACAAGCCACCTCATCAACGGCCATTGCATCATCGGTCGGCCGCAACTATGACGCATCATTCAATTGGGATGCGCTGCAAAAAATACGTGACAACTGGCCACGAAAACTCATCGTCAAAGGCGTTCTGTCCCCCAGCGATGCCCTGCGCGTCGCCAACATGGGCTGTGATGCCGTCGTGGTGTCCAATCACGGCGGCCGCCAACTGGACGGCGCTGTCGCCACCTTTGATGCGCTGCCCCAGGTTGTCAATGCTGTTCGGGGTCAGATACCTGTTTTGCTGGACGGCGGCATTCGCCGTGGCGCTGATATTTTCAAGGCACTGGCCTGTGGGGCACAAGGCGTGATGCTAGGCCGCGCCACACTGTATGGTGCGTCTGCAGCGGGCCAACCGGGAGCCAGCCGCGCAATTGCGATCCTGAAAGACGAACTGGTACGCACGATGCAATTGTGCGGCGCGTGCAGGACCGATGAAATCAATTCGTCTTTGCTGTTTTCAGCAACATCATGAGCGGATAGATCAAGGGTTTTTGCTGCTTACACAGTACGCCGCAGTGGAGTATCTTCAAACTCGGAGCGGTTCATTTCAACCGTTTTAAACAACCCCACTGTCTAAGAATCACCATGGCCCTCACAACCCACACACCACTTGCCCGCCGCATCATCTCGGGTGCATCCGCCGCTTGTCTGACGCTCGGCTTGCTGGCAGCTTGCGCAACTACCCCCACACAGTCCGTGTCGCTGCTGGAGCCCGCTGACGGTGCGACAGTTGGCACCACCTTCAAAGTGCGATTTGGCGTTCAGGGCATGGCTGTGGCGCCGGCAGGCGAGATCGTCAAAGACAGCGGCCACAACCACCTGCTGATCAACCGCATGCCCGTCACAGCCGGCGCCTCGGTGCCGTTTGATGACAACCACCGTCACTTTGGCGCCGGCCAGACCGAAGCCATGATTACCCTCCCACCGGGGCAATACAAGCTGACGTCGCAGTTTGCCAACGGGGCGCACCAGTCGTATGGCGCGCCAATGAGCTCGACGATTCAGATCACTGTCAAGTAATACGAATCTTCATCAACCAGAGCCATCCTGCAGCGATGCCTGTGCTGGCCCTTTTATGACGGTGCTTGACCGTTGTTCAACGCAGCACAACAATCGCCATACCCAGCAGCGTCAGGGTGCTGCCAGCCATAACGGACCAGGTCGGGCGTTCCTGATTTTTAAACAGCCAGTAGCTCATCGGAAACACCAGAAGCGGCGTGCACAAACTGACCAATGCGGCGATCGACAAGGGGATATAGCGCATGGACGCAATGGTGGTGATCTGGCCTGAAATATTGGCCATGCCCACCAACGCATACAGCCACAGGCCGCGGCTTTCTGCCAATCGAAGGCGAGACAGCAAACTGGCCTTGTCCTTGCTGAGCACATAGTGCAGCGCCAGCCCTGTCAGTGCGCCTATCAGTGCCCCGGCGATGGGCTCAGGCCAGCTACGCACGGCAGCGCCGCGCAGCAGATTGCCCACCGCATAGGCGCCCGAACTGAACAGGCCCAATAAAAAAACAGATTGCAAAATACGGGCTAAAAAGCTGGCGTGCTGTTGTGGTGTGTCGGCTTTGCCGGGTGAGAAAAAGCCGGGCTTGTAGGCAATCAGCGCCAGACCCATGATGGCCATCAGCATACCCAGAGCGACCCATATGCTGAGGCGCTCGCCCAGCAGCAACCAGGCGATCAGCGCCACAAACAAGGGGCTGCTGACCTGAAAAATACTGGCTTTGGCGGGGCCGAAGCGAACCACCGACTCGTAAAAAAACCAGCGCCCCAAATAGGTTGCAAAGACCCCGGATGCCGCAAACAGCAAAAAAGCCAGCGTGTTCCACTGCAGGCCAGTGCCGCGTATCGCAACTTGCACAGCGAGGGCGCACCCCGCAAACACCACATTGACGACCA
>JANNYZ010000029.1:0-2065 GCA_031410335.1 Polaromonas sp.
ATTGCTTGAAAAACTTGCCCACAATACCGCTCATGAAAGCGGTGGGCAAAAACACCGCAATCAGCGTGAAGGTGGTGGCAATCACGGCCAGGCCAATCTCATCGGCTGCCTCCATCGCCGCCTGGTAAGGCGTTTTGCCCATGCGCAGGTGGCGCACGATGTTCTCCACCTCGACAATCGCATCGTCGACCAGAATGCCGATCACCAGGCTCAGCGCCAGCAGCGTGACCACATTGATGGAAAAGCCCAGGTAATTCATGCCAATGAAGGCCGGAATTACCGACAGCGGCAGCGCCACCGCCGTGACAAACGTAGCGCGCCAGTCGCGCAAAAACAGCCACACCACCAGCACCGCCAGCAGCGCGCCCTCAATCAGCAGCGTCAGAGATGCCCGGTATTCCTCTTCAACAGGGGTGACAAAGTCAAAGGCCTCGCTTAGGACCATGTCAGGGTGGGTCACCTTGAGTTGCGCCAACGCTGCACGTACGCCGCGCCCCACGTCAACCTCGCTGGCGCCTTTGGAGCGGGAAATCTCAAATCCCACCACCGGCACGCCGTTCAGCCGCGCCGCAGAGCGCGGCTCGGCTGTGGTGTCCTGCACATCGGCCACTTGTGACAGGCGGACTTTGCGCCCCTCCCCCACGGACAGTTCGAGTGCAGCCAGCTCGGCTGCTGATTTGACCGTGGCCAACGTGCGCAGGGGCTGCTCGCTGCTGCCCAGGTCGGCCCTACCACCTGAGGTGTCCATCTGCACCTGCCGCAACTGGTGCGATACGGTGGTGGCACTGACGCCGAGCGCCTGCATTTTTGCGCTGTTGAGCGCCACTCGTACCTCGCGCGTCACGCCGCCCACACGGCTGACCGACCCCACGCCGCGTACCGCCAGCAGGCTTCTGGTCAGGGTGTCGTCGACAAACCAGCTCAGCGCCTCGTCATCGAGCAGGCTGCTTTTGATGGTGTAGGCCAGCACAGGTGCGCCCGAGATATTGATTTTGCTGACCACCGGGTCGCGCAGGTCAGCGGGCATGTCGGCGCGCACCTGCTGCACGGCCGAACGGGTTTCGTCCAGCGCCTCCTGGCTGGGCTTTTCCAGCCGGAACTCGGCGGTGATGGTGACTTCGCCGTCCTGCACCTTGGTGTAGATGTTTTTCAGGCCTTGCAGCGAGGCAATCGCGCCCTCCATCTTGCGCGCCACCTCGGTCTCCAGCTGGGCAGGCGAGCCGCCGGGCAAGCTGGCGCTGACGATGATGTTGGGCACTTCCAGATCCGGGAAGTTCTGTACCTTCATGTTCTGGTAGCCCAGCACGCCCGCAAAGCAGAGCATGACAAAAAACATGATGGCGGCAATCGGGTTTTTGATGCACCAGGCGGAAACGTTCATAAATGTGAATTTCTATATGCTATGTATTTAATAGCTACTTGAGCATGTATTCATTGGTCTGGAGGCCGATTTGTTAGGTAAAAAGCGGTTTTTTGGCGGTTTCGGGCTATTTTTGAGCTTTTGGCGCACTGGCAGGGCTTGAAGGGCTTGTAGATGCAGGATTGGCCGCTTGCGCAGCCACCACCTTGACGGTGTCGCCATCGGCCAGAAAAGCTGCACCGCTGGCCACATACTGCTCGCCTGTTTTGGCACCCTGCAGTACCTCTACTGCATCGCCCACGCGGCGGCCGGTTTGCAGTTTGATCTGGCTGATTTTGTTGCCCGGCTCCAGCCGCATGGCGTAAGTAAACCCGTCACGCAGCACCAGCGCCTGCTGCGGCAGCGTCAACACATTGCTGGCACCCAGTACAAATTCACCTTTGGCATACATGCCCGCCTTGAGGTTGGGGCTCAAAGGCAGATCCACATAGACCAGCGCGTTGCGGGTGCTGCTGTCCACCGTGGGCGCAATCATGCGGGTCTTGCCCAGCACCTGCGCGCCGCTGGCCGCCGTGACCATGACCTGGGTGCCGGGCTTGATGCCCGCCATCTCGGTACTGGTCACTTCAGCGCGCCACTCCAGCCGCCCACCGCGAATCATTTTGAACAGCTCTGTGCCGCTGCCCACCACCGCGCCCAGCGTGG
>JANNYZ010000030.1:0-65917 GCA_031410335.1 Polaromonas sp.
GCTGCCCGTTGCATCGCTGACGGAAGACCCGGTGCGCGGCCTGGCGTTTGACCTGCTGCGCTCGCCCGACGGCGGCCCGCCTGTGATGACAGGCCACAAAGAGGGCTTGATTACCCTCAATCTGCTGGAGGCTGACGATGCCGTGCGCGAGGCCATGCGCAGCGCCCTGCGCGAACCCTACCGCACTCTGCTGGGCCACTTTCGCCATGAAATTGGCCACTATTACTGGGACCGGCTGGTGCGCGGTACGGCATGGATGGACGGCTTTCATGCGCTGTTTGGTGACGAGACACAAGACTATGCCGCCAGCCTGCAGCGCAACTACAACCAGGGCCCGCCGGCCAACTGGCGGCTCAACTATGTCAGCGCTTACGCCAGCACCCATCCTTGGGAAGACTGGGCTGAGTGCTGGGCGCATTACCTGCACATGCGTGACACGATTGACACGGCCGTCAGCCTGGGGCTGGCGCATGACAATCTGGACAAGGTGCACCTGGAGTTCACCCCCTTCACGATGGACGCGCTGTACCAGCAAGCGCACCCTGAAGCGCAGCAGTTCCTGGACTTTTTAAACGACTGGACGCGCCTGACCACGCTGCTCAATGAAATGTCGCGCAGCATGGGGCAGCCTGATTTTTACCCGTTTGTGTTGCCACGCGTGGTGGTGGCCAAGCTGCACTTCATTCATTTGCTGGTCACATCGGGTGGCAGCCCACCGCCAGCAACTGCCGAACTGGATGCGGTGCAGGCGCAGACTCAGAGTCAACTTCAAATCGCTATTTAATCAATAGCTGCTCACGCACGTATCTATTGGCTTGGAGCCATAAATAAGCATTAAAAAGGCCTTTTTTTCTCAAAATAAAGGCTCAAAACAAGCTGTCAAGGCTCCGGTGAGACGGCCATCGCCAGTTCTGCAAGCGTTTCAAACCGTTTCCAGTTCGCCCTGAATATCAGCTTGCTGCACAGAGTCTTGTGCTGAAAGGTGTTGCGCCGTAGCACTGAGCGTTACCGCATCCAGCGCCTGCGCCACCACGCCCTGGGTATCCACAGGCCGGAGCAGCCGCTGCGCAATCAGTTTTTCGCAGCTGCGTTTGGTCATTGAATGGGGTCGCCCGCCATGGCTGATGAACATGAACAGCGTGCCATGGCTGCTGGCCCACACCAGCTGGGCGCGCAGCCACTGGCGTTTGGAATACAAGTCCACCCAGCGGCCTGTTCGCAGGCTTTGCAAGACAAGCGAGGCCTGCTCTTTGGCGTCAGGCGCGTTGTGGTCGAGTGTTAGTAATTCGGGCGTTGGTTCAAGCTCCGCTTCGGCGTCCCGGTTTTCCTCAACTGTCCGGTCATCCATCAGCTCGTCGCTGCCCAGCTCGGCAGGTGCCGTCGGCTGCGTGTCTTCAAAGCCCGCAGCGTCGAGGTCATTGCGGCCCATCCACAACGGCGCGTCTCCTTTAGCGCGCAGTTTCTCCAGCCGCTCGGCGGGGCTGACGGGTGCTTCTTCGGGTTCCAGCAGCGCTGCGCTTGATTCTTGAGCGTCGCGCTGGCTTTTGAGCCGCCTCAGCTTGAGCACCGGGCGGTGCAGTTTCATCAGGGATTCAAAAAATGCTTCGTTCTCTTTCGGGTCCTGGCCCAGCAACGCCAAGCCGCTGTGCAGCTTGTCCAGCAGGCCAGGAATCATCTCAATCAGTTTGGCAGGCTGCTTGAGGGTTACGTCGCGTTTGACGCTCCACACCAAATCAGGCACCACCGAGCCATAGCCCTCGGGGTCAATCTGGTTGCGGGTGTCCGTCAGCCGGGCGTGGGCCATGGCCAGTGCCCAGGGGCCAAACAAAAAGTCCAGCACCCTGCCGGGTACTTTTTCCAGGTCAGACCGGGCGCTCAGGTCAAACGCAATCTGGTCCGCTGTGCTTTGGCGCTCTTCTGCAAAACGCAGCGCCTGCAAGACCTGCTGGCGTCTTTCAAAGTCCTGCTGGTCTTGCGTAGCCCAGGTTTGCTCCAGCGCGGCCAGCGCCATGCCGAAAGGCTGAATGTCGTCAATCGCGCTGGCATTGAGCTGCTTGAAGCTGCTGCTGATGTCCTGAAAAAACGCGGCGAATTCAGGGCTGAACTCGTCGTTGTATTTGAAGCTGCGCTGAGCCACCCGCTCCATTAACTGGCGGCCTGCATGACGATCGTCGCTAAAAAAGCGTGGGTCGACCAGCGCCAGCCGCAGCAGCGACGGTTCCAGTGCCACGATGGCCTCACGCACCGGCGCCAACAGGCGTGGGTCTTGCGCCACCTGGTTAACAAGCTGGCGCACCACGTCCAGACCCAGCGCCTGACTGACTTTGGTGGCTTCTTTTTTGAGCTGTGTGCGTACCAGGCTGCGTGCACGTGATGTGCCGTACGGGCCCCACACCTGTTCGCTCAAGGGCGTGGACGCATCGACTGCGCGCTGCGGCCTGTCCACCGCAGGGATGCGCGCCAGCCGTTCCTGCGCGGCGGCTGAAAAGGGCGCGGCGCTGGACGCAGGTGCGGCTTTCAGGTCGGCCAGTTCCTGCTCAATGTTGTCATAGTAGGGCGCAGCCAGGGCAGGGTCCGGGCGTTGGTGATGACCGCGAAAGTCAGGTGACAAAAAGTCCTGCAAAAGCCGCGCTTTGAGATGCTCGTCCGACAGGTCAGACTCAATGTATGGTGGCTTCGCTGATGCGTTGCCCGCGCTGCCCATGACCAGGTCACCAGGCCTGTCGGTCAGCTGATGAGACTGGCTGAAGTCTGATTTGGGGGCTGTTTTGGGCGCTACAGCCTGCACGCGAAACTGGTAGCCGGCCGAGCGAATCTGGGCCTGCTTCAGGGTCTGGGTGCATTGGCGATAAATTTTGTCCAGTTCCTCGCCCAATGGCTTTGCCAGCAGGCCAAACGACAAACTGGTGGCTGCGTTGTCTTCCACAGTGACTGTCATCAGGCCTTGCAGGAGGCGGGCCATCACAGCAGGCCTCAGAGGATTGCGCTCAGGGGCTACATAGCCCAAGCCCATGGCCGAGCAAACCAGCGGATCGAGTTCGGCCAGAGCCTGCTCCACCACGGGCATCAGGTCTTGCAGCAGGCGCTGGCCGCGAATCACCTGAGTCATGTCGTCTTCAGCGACCAGACCTACCGCATCCATCTTGAAACGGCCTGAGACTGCGGGCCGCGCAGGCAGCACTTGACGGTCGGCTGCATTGGCCTCTTTTGAAATCGCCTGGTTCAGTTCTGCCAGCAGGCTCTCGGCAAAGCGGGCGGGCCATTCGGTTTTGCGGGCATCGAGGTAGCGCCAGCTGTTGCCAAGCGCATCACGTTCGTTCACCTGCATGCAGCGTATTTCGCTGGTTTGCAGCTCTGCAATGGCACGCACCATGCAGCGCTCGAGTGCCGGCCGGGCTGCGCTGGCGGCGTCCTGAAAGCATTGCAGTAGCAGGTCGGGGTGTGCGGTCATGAGGGGCGAACGTCGGTTGTCGGCTATCTAGAGTAGCGAGCAATGATGCAAAACCGCCCATCTTCTGCAAACTCTTTCAACGCTTGCGATTGCACACACTTTTTATGGGACCTTAACGGTCCGCGCTGTGCAAAACCCAAGGCGTTGCCAGTACGGCCAGCAAACGAATGAGTGCAATATCGCTCGGTAGCCACTGTGCGCAACCACCGAGTACATTGAACGTTGCGGCGCAACGACCGTCGATCAGAAGCGGAACATTGACCACGCTATGCAGGCCCAGCGCCATGATGCGCGCGTGGTCGTCAAACGCCTGCGCAAGCGCAGCATCACCTTCACCCACAAAAACGTCATGATGCAGGAGCAGTTGGCGTGACCAGGGTGTCAGCGTTTTACGCTTCAGCCCCGCCACTGGATATGCGTGCAAGTTGGATGACCACAGGCGCTGCAGCTCAAACCCGTCCGCGTTGGCAGGCAGCGTGCAGACCTTGTTGACAGTTAACAGTCCATCGCCCAGCATGGCCTGCCGTACGCGTTCGATCACTGCCAGTGCGGCATCAAAACTACTGGAGCGGGGTAGCGCCTCGCATAGCAAGACACATACTGCAGCCGGGAGTCGCAGGTCTTCTGATGCTGGATCTGCTTTGTTCACTTCGTCTTACTCGTTTTTGATACCCAACTCACGGATGACTTTGCCGTAGCGGTCTGCGTCACGCTGCAATACGCCTGCAAAGTCTTGCGGTGTGCTTCGCACCACCTCAACGCCAATGGCGTCCATGCGCAATTTGATGTCGGGTGAAGCCATGACTTTGTTGATTTCGGCATTCAGCCTGCTGGCCAAATCTCTGGGCAAACCAACAGGTCCAAAAGCGCCGTACCAAACGCTCATCTCGTAGCCTGGCAAGGCCTCGCCTACTGTCGGTGTATCAGGCAGCAGGGCCGATCTTTTAGACTCTGTCACGGCCAGCAGGCGCAGCTTGCCTGTCTTGACATGCGGCAGCGTTTGCGTGCCGGCAGAAAACAGCACCTGGGTCTGATTGCCCACCGTGTCGAGCACGGCAGGTGCCCCGCCTTTGTACGGCACATGCAGCATTTCAATACCTGCGGCTTTTTCAAACAGCACCGCGGCAAGGTGGTTGGTTGAGCCAGCACCGGCTGACGCGTAGGCCAGCTTGCCCGGGTTGGCTTTGGCGTAGGAAATGAATTCTTTGACTGTTTTAACAGGCACGGATGGGTTGACGACCATGGTGTTGACCACGTTGGCAATCTGTGCAATCGGAGTGAAGTCGTCAACCCCTTTAAAAGGCATGTTGGGCATGAGTGCCGGGTTCATGGCGTGCGTGCTCATGGAGCCGACCAGCAACGTGTACCCGTCTGGCTTGGCTTTGGCCACCATGTTCGAGCCAATATTGCCCGAAGCGCCCGCCTTGTTGTCAACAATGACGGTTTGGCCCAGCGACTTGGTCAGTTGCTCACTGAGCGTACGGGCCAAAATATCGGTCGAGCCACCAGGCGCCCACGGCACGATGAGGGTGATCGTGCTTTCGGGCCAGGCAGCGTGTGCCCACGGCGAAACGCTGCCCATCAAGGTGGCCGCAGAGGCCAGCATGGCATGGCGACGAGTGACTGAAAAAGAAGGCGACATCGTAAAACTCCTTGGTTTGAGAATAATGTGTTTGTTGACTCAGGTCGATGAGAACTAGCGCCCCACCGCATAGCCCTGCATGCCGCGCGGATTGGCGGCTGCCCGCAGCACGAGCCGGCCCTGCGCATCACGGCTGCGGCTGCAAGCCGACAGGCGACTTTCAGACCAGGGTTCTCCGACTTTCACGTCATGCCCGGCGGCGCGCAGCTCGTCCAGTACCGCAGGCGAAAAACGCGACTCAATCGTCAAGCGGTTAAGCGCTGTCGAACGCGGCCAAAAAGACGAGGGTCCGTGGTCTACATGCCAGGCGGGTGCGTCGATGGCCTCCTGCAGGTTCATGCCGTGCACTGCGTGACGCAGAAAAAATGCGGCAGACCACTGGTCTTGCTGGTCGCCACCCGGCGTGCCAAACACCATGTAGGGCTCACCATCACGCAAGGCAAGCGTCGGCGACAGCGTGGTGCACGGTGCAACGCCAGGGGCAAGGCTGTTGGGCAGACCGTCATCGAGCCAGGTCATTTGCAGGCGGGTGTTGATGGCAAAGCCAAGTGCGGGCACCACCGGGCTGGACGACAACCAGCCGCCTGATGGCGTCACGGCCACCATGTTGCCGTCCTTGTCGATGACATCAATGTGGCAGGTATCGCCCACAAACACTTCGCGCTCGGCCCATTCGGACACGGGCGGAAGTGCTGCAAATGTAGGCTCACCGATGCCAAAGCGGGTGTCTGCCGTCAGCAGTGTGCGCAGGCTCACATCAAGGTCGGGCAGGCGCGCTGCGTTGGCGTTGGGGGTGCCCGGTTGCAGCCCTTGTGAGGCACGTTGGCCAACACCTTGCCAGCGTTTGAGCAGATAGTCATTCGACAACAACGCCGTCTGGTCTTGCGCCGACGACTCCAGCGCAGTGCCATACCAAGCCAGCCGGTCGGCCAGTGCCAGCTTCGCAGCTTCTGCAATGCGGTGTACAAACCCGGCGCTGTCAGGTGCGTGGTTTTCAAGCCCCGCATGTTTGAGCATGCCCAGTTGCTCCAGCAGGGTTGGCCCCTGGCTCCAGAAGCCGCATTTGGCCAGCGTGTAGCGACCAAAATCAAGGCACAAGGGCGCTTCAACTTTTGTTTGCCAGCGCGCCATGTCTTCATAGCGCAGCAGGCCGCTGTGCGCTTGCCCTGTACCGTCCATGATTTTTTCAGTGCGGTAAAAATGATCAATTTCTTTGGCCACAAAACCCTGGTACCAGGCTGTGCTGGCGGCATCAATCACTTCACTGCGGGTTGAGCCTTCACTTTGGGCAAGCTTAATTAACTTCTCATACGTGGCCGCCAGAGCAGGCTGCGTGAACAATGCGCCGGGTGCGGGGACTTTGCCATCAGGCAGCCAGACCCTTGCTGATGACGGCCACTGCTGTCTGAACAATTCTTGCACCGCTACGATGGCCTGCACGGCGCGCCCAATGAGTGGATAGCCATCACGTGCATAACCAATTGCAGGAGCCAGCACATCGGCCAGTGACCAAGTGCCGTGGTCACGCAACAGCGTCATCCAGGCGCCGAAAGCGCCGGGTACGGTGGCTGGCAGCAGGCCAAGGCCGGGCACTTGCTCCAGGCCCATGGCGCGAAAGGCCGCGCTGCTCGCAGCCATGGGAGCAACGCCCTGGCCACACACCGACAGCATCCGTTTTTCGCGCTCGCTCCATAGCAACATGGGCGCTTCGCCTCCCGGGCCATTCAGATGCGGTTCCACTACCTGAAGCACGAAGCCGCCTGCCACCGCTGCGTCAAAGGCATTGCCGCCACGCTCGAGCACACCCATGGCAGTTTGTGAGGCTAGCCAGTGCGTGGACGCGGCAACGCCAAAGGTGCCAGTGATCTCGGGGCGGGTGGTGAAACGCATAGGATGGGACGACAGTAGGAAGTGATGCCGCCAGGCTCTGTCAGTGTACTTACGAAATTCAGTGCATGGCATCTCTTAACCGCGCAAACACCTTCCAGAACGCCGCATCCTGGGTGGTGGCAAAGTTGATCCGCATCAATGTTCCGGGCTGCTGGGTACTGTGAAACAAGGCACCGGGCGCCAGCAAATAGCCCTCGTCCAGCATGCGCTGGGCCAGCGCCTCGGTGTCGGTTCCCGTATCAACCCAGCCGAAAAGACCTGCGGGTTCTGCGGCAAAGGTGCAGCCGTGCGCCAGCGCCAGCCGGGCCGACCGGGCCCTGGCAACGTCCAGCCGGTTGCGAATTCGCTCTGCGTGGCGGCGCAACTGGCCTTGGTCAATACACCAGGCCAGTGCTTTTTCAAGCAACGCGGGCGTGGTCAGCGAGGCTAGCAGTTTGGTGTCGAGCAGGCGCTCAAACAGATGGGTGGGCGCGGCGATGTAGCCTACCCGCCAGCCAGGCGCCAGTATTTTGGCGAAACCGCTGACGTAAATCGTGCGCTGCAGACCGTCCAGCGCGCACAGACGGGTGGCGTGCTCGGCCGCCAGGTGGCTGTAGGTGTCGTCTTCCAGAATATGAAAGTCATGCAGGGCGGCCAGCTGAAGCACACGGTGGGCGCTGCCGGGGGTGAGGCAATAGCCGGTGGGGTTGTGCAGCACGCTGACGCTGACAAACAGCTTGGGCGCATGCAGTTTGCAGTAGCTCGCCATCACGTCGAGGTCAGGCCCGGCAGCAGTGCGCGGCACCGGCAAAATGCGCATGCCCAGTGCATTGAGCCGCGCAAATTCAATCGCCCAGCCCGGCTCTTCCACCATCACGAAGTCGCCAGCGCGCAGCAGGGTGCGGCTGACAATGTCCAGCGCATGGGTGGCGCCGACGGTGGTGATGATCTGCTCGGGCGCGGCGTGAATGTTCAGGGCATCCAGCTTTTTTGACAAGGCGCGGCGCAGGCCGCTGTCGCCCGCAGGCTCGCCATAGTGCAGCGACAGGTCATGAAGTGCCTTGGCGCCGGTGTAACGCCGCACGGCAGAGGCTAAAAACGTGGTCTGCAGCCAGTCGGACGGAAACACGCCCATGCCGGGCTGCGGCTTGGTACTGACACCATGAAACATGCCGCGAATAAGCGCCGTGGCGTTGATGGGGTTGTGCTGGGGCGGGGAGTTGTCTGCTATTGAATCAGGAGCTGGTCGCGCATGATTTTGTTGGTCTGCAGCTATATTTCGCACATAAAAACCACGGTTTTTGCGGGCTTCAACAAGGCCTTGAGCCAGCAACTGGTCATAGGCGGCCACCACGGTGGATGCGCTCACGCCCTGCTGCTCGGCGCATTGGCGTACTGATGGCAGGCGCGCGCCGCTGGCCAGCAGCCTGCTTTTGATGCGTTCGGCAAAGCGGTTGGCCAGTTGCTCGGTCAGCGACTGGGAGGCGGTTCTCATTAGCATAAGGCTGTCCTTTCAGGCTGGGATTGCTCGCCGTGTATCGCTATCTCCACCAGCACAGTTTTGATAAATGTATCTCGAACTGTATTGGTAGTGTGTTGATAACAACTATAAAGTCAAACCCATGAACGGGCAACTCCCTCACCTGACCGGCGCTGACCGCATGACAACAGAAGCGGTCAAGGCTGCGGCTATCTCCAAAGGCCTGTGGATGGGCTTTCTGGGCATTGTGATTTTTTCAGTCACTCTGCCCATGACGCGGCTGGCTGTGGGCACGCCTGAAGCACCTCAAATGTCGGGCCTGTTTATCGCCATGGGGCGAGCCACGGTGGCGGCCGTGTTGTCCGCTGCGCTATTATTTTTTACCCGCGCGCCCTGGCCTGCGCGTGCTGACTGGCTGCCACTGGCCGTGACTGCTGGTGGGGTGGTGTTTGGTTTTCCGCTGCTGACCTCTGTGGCCATGCGTCATGTCGAGGCCATGCATGCCAGCGTGATAGTGGGGGTGCTGCCGCTGGCCACTGCTGCGGTGGGCGCGTTGCTGCATCGCCAGCGGCCATCGACCGGCTTCTGGCTTTGTGCAGCAGTGGGCAGCGCGCTGGTGGTGGTGTTTGCGGTGCTGCGGTCGGGTCAGGCAAGCAGCATGATTGCCATCAGTTTTGCAGACTTGCTTTTGCTGGCGGCCATGCTGTGCGCAGCGGTAGGTTACTGCTATGGGGGAAAGCTGGCAGGCCACATGCGCGCTGAGCATGTGATTTGCTGGGCGCTGTTGCTGTCCTTGCCGCTAACCCTGCCGCTGGCTGTGCTGTCCTGGCCCGATCATGCAGTCAAGCCAATAGCCTGGCTGGGCTTTGCTTACCTGGCTGTATTCTCCATGTGGCTGGGATTTTTTGCCTGGTACCGTGGGCTGGCGCTGGGCGGCGCGGTACGGGTCAGTCAGGTGCAATTGGTGCAGCCGTTTTTGTCCATGTTGTTTGCGGTGCCCTTGCTTGGCGAAAAGCTTGATGCGGTCACTTCTGGTTTTGGTCTGGCAGTCATTGCCACCGTTTTTATCGGCAGAAAGATGCCGGTGGGTACGTCAAATGGAAGGAAATAAAAATGAAATGGACACAAGCGCAGCGCGCTGAAAAAATGAACCCCTCGGTGATCCGGGAGATCCTGAAGGTGGCTGAAAAGCCCGGCATCATCAGCTTTGCGGGTGGCTTGCCATCGCCCAAAACATTTCCGATCGATGCGTTTGCAGCCGCCTGCGCCAAGGTGCTGTCCACCGATGGTAAGGCAGCGCTGCAGTACGCCGCCAGCGAAGGCTATGCGCCGCTGCGCGAATGGGTAGCCGAGTCCTTGCCGTGGGAGGTCGACCCTGCGCAGGTGCTGATCACCACAGGCAGCCAGCAGGCGTTGGACCTGATCGCCAAAATTTTGATCGATAAAGACTCAAAGGTGCTCGTCGAAACGCCCACGTATCTGGGCGCCTTGCAGGCATTCACGTCAATGGAGCCCGAGTATGTCAGCGTGGCCAGCGACGCCGAAGGCGTTGACATTGGCGACTTGAAAGCCAAGGCAACAGACGGCCGTTTTTTATATGTGTTGCCCAACTTTCAAAACCCAACGGGTAACTCAATGAGCGAGGCGCGCCGCGCAGCGCTGAGTGCCGCCGCTGCGCAACTGGGTCTGCCGATTGTGGAAGACAACCCCTATGGTGATTTGTGGTTTGACACGCCACCGCCGTTGCCGCTGGCGGCGCGCAATCCCGACGGC
Organism: Polaromonas sp.; assembly: GCA_031410335.1. Taxonomy (GTDB): domain Bacteria; phylum Pseudomonadota; class Gammaproteobacteria; order Burkholderiales; family Burkholderiaceae_C; genus Polaromonas. The sequence continues at coordinate 10,216 of JANNYZ010000030.1, forward strand.
TGCATTTACATGGGCAGCTTCAGCAAAACACTGGCGCCGGGCCTGCGGTTAGGTTTTCTGGTCGCACCCAAAGCGCTTTACCCCAAGCTGCTGCAAGCCAAGCAGGCCGCAGATTTGCACACGCCCAGCTTTAACCAGCGCATGGTGGCTGAGGTACTGAAAGACAACTTTCTGGATCACCATGTGCCGACCATTCGTGCGCTATACAAATCGCAGCGCGATGCGATGCTGGCCGCATTAAATACCCATCTGGCAGACACCGGAGTAAGCTGGAACACGCCCGACGGCGGCATGTTTTTATGGCTTAAATTGCCTGTTGGCATGAATGCTGTTGACCTGCTGCCCCAAGCCGTTGCGCGCAATGTCGCCTATGTGCCAGGCGCAGCTTTTTATGCCGATACCCCTGAACACAACACGCTGAGGCTGTCTTTTGTGACGGCAAGTGTTGATCAAATCAATACCGGCATGGCCGCACTGGCCGATGTTTTCAAAGCACACATGAAGGAACAAAAATTATGAGCCAGCTCAAAATCTGGGGCCGCATGAGCTCTATTAATGTCAAAAAAGCGGTCTGGACAGCGCAAGAGCTGGGCCTGGACTTTGAACGTCATGAAGCTGGTGGTGTACACGGTGTCGTGAAAACACCTGCGTATGTCGCGCTGAATCCGAATTCACAAATCCCGGTTCTGGAAGATGGGAATTACGTTTTGTGGGAATCGAATGTCATCACGCGCTACCTGTGTGCCAAATATTCACCGGGTAGTTTTTATCCGATGGATTTGCAAGAACGCTTTGACGCCGAGCGCTGGATGGAATGGCAGCAAACCATGGTGAACCCTGCCAGTCGCAACGGCTTTTGGCATTTGATCCGCCTGCCTGCCGAGCAGCGCGACATGGCTCTGGTCGCGCAGTCGAATGCACTGGTCGAGCCGTTGATGGCGATACTGGACGCGTACTTGGCAACGCGCAGCTTCATGGTGGGTGAGCGTTTCACGATGGCCGATATTCCGCTGGGCTGCGAAGTACAGCGCTGGTTTGGCTTGCCGCAAACGCGTGAAAAGCGGCCCCATATCGAGCGCTGGTTTGCATCGCTTTTAGACCGGCCTGCGGCCAAGGGTGTGCTGGATTTGCCATTGGCTTGAAAGGTTCTCCATGCAGCAACGCCCCTTCAAACAAATCGACGTTTTCACGTCCACCCCCTACCTTGGCAACCCTGTTGCCGTGGTGTTGGCAGGCGACGGTCTGAGCGACACGGAGATGGCCAGCTTTGCCCGCTGGACAAATCTGTCTGAAACGACTTTTGTACTGCCGCCCGTCAACACATCGGCCGACTACCGCCTGCGCATCTTCACGCCGGGCAGTGAATTGCCCTTTGCCGGCCACCCTACGCTGGGTAGTTGCCATGCCTGGCTGGAGGCAGGCGGGCGGCCCCGAAACAAAGACTTCATCGTGCAGCAGTGCGCGAAAGGCCTGGTCAAAATTCGCCGCGATGGGACGGGCAAGCGCCTGGCATTTGCAGCCCCTGAATTGAGCCGTGCTGCCCCCAGTCCGGTGGTGCTGGCCCAGGTTGCGGCAGCGCTTGGCATCAAGGCAGCGCAGGTGACAGCGGCTCAGTTGCTGGACAACGGTCCGGTGTGGCTGGGCTTGCTGCTGGACAGCCCCGAGACGGTTTTGCAAATCACGCCCAATCACCAAGAACTGGCCAAACTGGGAGTCAAGGTGGGTGTGGCAGGCGTTTATCCGGTGGATGCAGCAGCGCCCCTGATTGCCAGGGCCAACCGGGAGGCCAGGGCTTTTGCGCAGGACAAGCCTGACATCATCCCCAATCTGGAAGTTCGGGCCTTTGCGGCCAGCATCGGCATCAACGAAGACCCTGTGACTGGCAGCCTGAACGCCAGTCTGGCGCAATGGCTGATGGCTGATGGTGTCATGCCAGCGCAGTACACCGCCGCGCAGGGCGTATGCCTCAGACGCGCGGGACAAATTGACTTACAGCGCGACGCAGATGGGCAAGTATGGGTCGGTGGGCAGTCGGTGACGTGCATCGACGGGACAGTAACGCTGTGACAGCGCACGTCGATCACCTGGTCGTCGCCGCCAGCACGCTTGACGAAGGCGTGGCCTGGTGCGAGCAAACGCTGGGCATCACCCCCGGCCCTGGTGGTGAACACCCGCTGATGGGGTCGCACAACCGGCTTTTTAAAATTGCATCAGCCCAGTACCCAAGCACCTATTTCGAAATCATTGCTATTGATAAAGGAGCTGCTTGTGCGCGTAAAAACGCCGAGAAGCGCTGGTTTGATCTTGACAGTGAGGCACTGCAACAGCAGTTGAAGCGATGCGGGCCGCAACTGGTTCATTTTGTCGCCAGCACGCTGCGTGCTGCACCTGCCCTGCAAGCGCTGGCTGCACTAGGCATAGGCCGCGGCGAGCTACTAGAGGCATCGCGCATGACACCGCACGGCATGCTGTCCTGGAAGATCACCGTGCGCGCAGACGGTCAGCGGCTGATGAACGGTACGCTGCCCACGTTGATCGAGTGGGCGGGCGTGCACCCCACAGGCAACATGCCCGCCAGCGGCATCACCCTGCAATCGTTGGCGGCAAGCCAGCCCGATGCAAAAACCTTACAAGCCGCTTATGCCGCCATTGGCCTGCAAGGCGTGTCGGTCAGCCAGGGGCCAGCCAACTTGATAGCCACCCTGCAAACGCCACGCGGCGTGGTCACGCTCGAATCCAGAGGCGTCTGACCCCCGACACGCTGGCGACAGGTTTCAAGTGACACCCGCCGCACAATAACGGCATGGGAACCCTCTATTTAGTGCGCCACGGTCAGGCCTCGTTTGGCGCTGACGACTACGATGTTCTGAGCCCCCTGGGCCACAAGCAGGCGCTGCGTCTGGGCGAGTATTTCAAAACCAGAGGTATCACTTTTGATGCTGCCATGACGGGTACTTTGCAGCGACAGATCAGCACCTTTGAGGGAATTTGCAAAGGGATGGGATCGCCGATTGAGGTATTACAGTGGCCGGGTCTGAATGAATACGACAGCCACGCTGTGATTGCCACCGTTTACCCGGGCAAACTTGAAAAACCAGACTCGCCCGAGCAGTATCGTCACCACTTTCGCTTGCTGAAAGATGGTCTGAAGCAATGGATGGACGGTGTGGTCAGCCCGCATGACATGCCCAGTTACAGCGACTTTGTGCGCGGCGTGACAAGTGCGCTCGACCATGTCCGCAAAGCCCATGACGGAAAGGTGCTGCTGGTGTCCAGCGGCGGCCCTATTTCAACGGCGGTGGGTCATATTCTGGGTTGTAGCCCTGAGGCGACGATTGAGCTCAACCTGCGCATCCGTAATGCGTCAGTGACCGAGTTTGCCTTTACTCCAAAGCGCCACATGCTGGTGACGTACAACACGCTGCCGCACCTGGACGCGCCTGAGTATGCTGACTGGGTGACGTACGCCTAGTGGACAGAGCGCAGGGTATCGGCAGGCAACTGGTCAATTTCACTTAGCAACGCGGCCAAGCTGCGGCCTGCCGCCTTCAAAATCTTGAGGCCTTTCTCAGCCGTTGCCGCGGCTGCATTGCCTGCTGCACCGTGCTGGTTGTAGTCCTGCATTTGCCAGGCGAGTTTGGCGCTTTTGCCATTGCCCAGAATGCTGAATTTTTCAGCCCGGTCCTGCGCGCTTGAACGGAAATTTTGCGCCTGGTTCATGTCCACCAGTTCGGGTTTCAAGGCCAGCATCATGGACGTCTCGATGTCGCCGCCATGAATGCCAAAGCGGTGCTCCTCAGCGCTGAAGAGGTCGTTCACCGACTCGCCAAGTTCAGTGACCAATGGCAAATTAAACCAGCTCACGCTGTACACCAGCATGCCTAAACGGGTCCGAAGGTCACGCGCCACCACATCCAGCAAGCTGACCTGCCCGCCGTGTGCATTGAGCAGTACGAGTTTTTGAATGCCGCTGGCGTGGACCGACTCGGCAAGTTCTGTCCACAGTGATATCACCGTGGTCGCCTTGAGCGTTAAGGTGCCATGGAATGCCGCGTGCTCAGGGCTCAGGCCAACGGCCTGCGTTGGCAAAAAAAGAACGGGTAAATCGGCAGGCAAATGGGATAGCGTGGCGGCCACAACGCCGTCAACCAGTGCAGCGTCAACGTTGAGTGGCAGGTGCGGACCATGTTGTTCCATAGCCGCTACGGGCAACACGGCGATGCACCGGGGCAGATCGATGCCAGCGAAATCCGGACTTTTAAGATCAGCCCAGAACCGCGACAGGGCGACGGTTGGAGCATGAGTAGGTAGAGGATTCATGTATATCGATTGATAGGTTCAGAAACGGTTGAATTCGTAATCACAGGCCTGCGGACGCTTGTCAAACTCCTCCCGTCGTTCATTTCGTCGGTCTTGTGCAGTTCAGCCTTTAGCCTACATGCAAACGGGCGCAACGTAAGAGTCAGTCAAAGCAAGCCTCGCCTAGCATGTTAATGATTCGGCAAGCGGGCCGTGCATTTATCTGTCCATCTGTATCTCGCAACTCAAACCGCATAGTCAATGGAGTCCTAATGAGGTATCTTAGTGTTTTAATGATGACGATTTCGCTGTTGGCGTGTGGCAAGCCAGCGCCTCCAGGCCCGCCTGGTGAGCCTGGCAAGCCGGGCAAGGCTGGGGCAGCAGGGCTGCCCGGGCCACCCGGGAAACCTGGGAAACCCGGAGCCCCAGGCAAACCCGGTGTCGCTGGCCCGTCAGGCCAGTCTGGCGACCCCGGACCACCCCCTTAATGTGGGGCAGGCGGCTCTTGACCTCGATGGCTGGGCTGGTGTTGCTGATTCAAGTGTCTGGCTTGGCGGTCAGCTCTTGACGATGTGCTGCGCGCGCGCTGCGAGGTTCGCGTTCGAGCCAGCAATTTCTCAAGGCAATGTGGACGGGACCGAGCTCCGCTGGCAACGTAGTCTGCCAGCAACGCCGACTGTACTTGGTCAACTGGCAGTACCAACTCCATGCTGAGGTAGTCAAATAGCAAATCAACCAGCTTTTCCAGCGCAAACTCGTGCGTCTTGCCTGTGGTTTGCCAAAGCCAGTCGCTGAAACTCAGGAAGTGATGGAAAGCTGAGCCGCCGTTCATGAGCAGCTTCAATCCATTGCCAAATCGCCCATCATTGACCACCAGGTCCCAGTAGCGTGCAAAGCGTTTGATGCGCTGCATGGTGACAAAGTCGACGGTGGAGTTTTGCAAAATGGTGTACGGCGTTTGCGGCTCGTACACCATGGCGTAGTCGCTGGTGTGACGGGTAATCGGCGTGCCGCGAAGCCGCTTCAAAATGCCGAACTGGATTTCATGGGGGGCCAATTCGTACAGCTTGTCAAAGCCCTCGGCGAAGCTTTCCAGTGTCTCACCGGGCAGGCCGAAAATCAAATCGGCATGCACGTGAGCGTTACTTTGGCCCACCAACCAGCGCAGGTTGTCAGCGGTTTTGAGGTTGTCTTGCCTGCGTGAAATGCGTTGCTGCACATCGGGGTTGAAGCTTTGAATGCCCACTTCAAACTGCAACGAACCCGCCGGGAACTGTGCAATCAATTCTTTCAGTTTGTCATGCAGGCTGTCCGGAACGACTTCAAAATGGATGAACAAGTCAGGTGTCAATCTGCTGAGAAAAAACTGCAAAATTCGCACAGAAAAATCCACCTTCAGATTAAACGTCCGGTCTACAAATTTAAAGTTGCGTGCGCCGCGCTTGTAAAGCGTGTCCATCTCGGCCATGAAAACGTCCAGATCAAACGCCCAGGCGGTTTTATCGAGCGAACTCAAACAAAACTCGCACTTGAACGGACAGCCACGCGATGCCTCTACGTACAACAGGCGCTTGGCCAGGTCTTCTGCTGTGTATTCCTTGTAGGGCAGCGCAATACGTTCTAGCGCGGGTTGCTCGCCAGCGATGACTTTCATCAAAGGCTGCGGACCATCCAGCAAAGCCCGGCACAGCTTTGGAAAGCTCACATCGCCCCAGCCCGTCACCACATGGTCAGCCAGGTGGCAAATTTCCTGGGCTTCAGTTTCAAAACTCACTTCTGGCCCACCAAGAACGATTTTGATGTCGGGCCGCAAGGCTTTGAGCAAAGCGACGACTTGCGTGGTTTCCACCACATTCCAGATGTAGATGCCCAGACCAATGATGCGGGGCTGCATGGCCAGCAGCTCTTCCACAATCTGCAACGGCCGCTGCGCAATGACAAACTCACGCAACCGGGTTTGGGCCTTCAGACCCGTCCCGCCATGCACATCCATATTGGCCAGCAGGTAGCGCAGGCCCAGCGACGCATGAATGTACTTGGCATTCAGGGTGGCTAAGACAATGGAGCATGTTGCAGTGGGCATCGCCTTATTATCTAAGCTTGTAAGAAATACGCCTGTTATCAGACTAAACGGGTAAACCTGCCGGAACTATTGCCCACGCCACCTGCTCAAATTTTGACCATGAATTTTCGCCTTTTAAAAAACGCTCTGCTTTTTATAGCTGCTTGCGCACATATTCATTGGGCTACAGCCCAAATTAATCCCTTAAATGCGCCTCCAAAGGCTGCTAGCAGTGTTGTTGCAACGGACCAGGTGCGTGCCGAGCTGATGGCCTTCGCCCCCGACGGCGTGGGGCCAGGAAAACAGATTTGGCTGGGCTTGCAACTGGCACACCAGCCAGATTGGCACACTTACTGGAAGAATTCGGGCGATTCTGGCTTGCCCACAGTGCTTGAATTCAAACTGCCTGCGGGCATTGACCCCGGCGAGATTGCATGGCCGACGCCTAAAAAAATTCCCATTGGGACGCTGGCCAACTATGGCTACGAGGGCACGGTGCTGCTGCCTGTGCCGCTGACGGTTGCGCAAAACTTCAACGCGGGGCAGCTCGACATCAAGCTCAAAGCCGCCTGGCTGGTGTGCAAAAAAGAATGTATTCCGCAAGAAGGCGACTTTGCCCTGAGTATTCCCGCCAAAAGCTCAACGGCCATCAACGCTGCCGTTTTTCAGGCGGCGTTTGATGCCAGCCCCAAAGCTCTGAAGACAAGTGCCAGCCAGATTGAAGTCGCTGGGAACACGATCAAAGTGTCATTGAGCGATTTGCCTGGCACCATGACCGGAAAGACCTTGGCGTTTTTCCCGGAAACAGGCAATGTGATCGAGCCCGCCGCGAAGTGGACGCAAAGCTGGCAGGGCAATGTGTGGACTGCTCAAGTTCCGCTATCAGGCCAGCGCACTGAAAGCCCCACCGTCATGCCGGTCGTCGTGGCACTGGACAAAATCGCATACCGGATTGAAGCGCCTGTCAAAGGGGAATGGCCCAAAGTCGCGGCAGCCGCCCAAGTGCCGCCAGCGCTGGAGGCCGCTTTAAAAGCCAACGCCACCAGCGGTGCAGCGCCGATTCAGGCAGCCGCTACATCGCTGACTTTCTGGGCCGCTTTACTGGGCGCCTTCATCGGAGGCATGATTTTGAACCTGATGCCCTGCGTGTTTCCCGTGCTGGCCATCAAGGTGGTGAGCTTTGTGAACGTCAAAGACCAACGCACCCGGGTTGCCACCGGGGTGGCCTACACCGCCGGTGTCACGCTGTCATTTTTAGCCTTGGGCGCACTACTGCTGGGCCTGCGCGCGGCGGGCGAGCAACTCGGCTGGGGCTTTCAATTGCAAAGCCCTGGGGTCGTGGCTGGGCTGGCCGTGCTGTTCACTCTGCTGGGTTTGAACCTGGCGGGCTTGTTTGAGTTTGGCAACTTTTTGCCCAGTCGCGTAGCCAGTTTGCAGGCCAGGAACCCGACAGTTGATTCGTTTTTATCAGGCGTGCTGGCCACGGCTATTGCATCGCCCTGCACCGCGCCGTTTATGGGTGCATCGCTGGGCTATGCGGTCGGTTTGCCTGCGGTGCAGGCGCTCGCCGTGTTTGCGGCGATCGGCCTGGGCATGGCGCTGCCGTACCTTGCTGCCAGCGCCGTGCCGGCCATTGCACGGACCCTGCCGCGCCCTGGCGCGTGGATGGTGACGTTCAAGCAGCTGATGGCTTTCCCGATGTTTGCCACGGTCGTCTGGCTGGTCTGGGTGCTCGGCCAGCAAAGCGGTATTGATGGTGCGGGCGCGCTGCTGGGCTTGCTGGTGCTGATGGCTTTGGCCATTTGGGCTTTGACCTTGAAGGGCCGTACGCGAACTGTAATTGCTACATTTTCAATATCAGCTCTCGCCGGTGGAATATGGTCTGTAGGGCCAAACATTACCAAATTACAGGACATTGGCACGCCTTCTTTTCAGTTAGCGAACGGCTGGCAAGCCTGGGAGCCGGGCCGTGTAGACCAGCTCACGTCAGCAGGTCAAAGCGTGTTCGTTGACTTCACGGCTGCTTGGTGCGTGACCTGCCAGTACAACAAGAAGACCACCCTGAGCAATGCGTCTGTACTGGCCGATATTGCCGCCAAAAAAGTGGTTTTGTTGCGCGCCGACTGGACACGCCGTGACCCTGCCGTGACCGCCGCCCTGACGCAACTGGGTCGCAGTGGCGTGCCGGTGTATGTGATTTACAAGCCGGGCCGTGCGCCTGTCGTTTTGAGTGAGATTTTGTCTGTGGATGATGTCAGGGCTGAACTGGCCAAACTTTAATTTTCAAGGAGTCCTGATCATGTTGAATCGCCGAACGTTTTCGTCTTCTGTGGCCCTGGCGACTTTCGCTGCTGGAACGCAACAAGCGCATGCCGCCGCTGCTGTCGGTCAGGCTGCGCCTGACTTCACGGCGACCGATACCTTGGGTAAAACCCACAAGCTGAGCGACTTCAAGGGCAAGCACGTGGTGCTGGAATGGACCAACCCCGGCTGCCCGTTTGTTGTCAAGCATTACGGCGGCAACATGCAGGCGCTGCAAAAAGAATTTACTGAAAAGGGCGTGGTCTGGCTGTCCATCACCTCCACCGAAAAAGGCAGCTACGAGTATTTCCCGCCTGCCAAAATGGCGAGCTGGGTCAACGACAAGCAGGCCAGGCCCACAGCGCTGCTGATGGACGAGCCAGGCAAAATTGGCCAGCTTTACAACGCCAAAACAACGCCGCACATGTACATAATCAACCCGCAGGGCGTGCTGGTGTACTCGGGCGCGATTGACAGTGTGTCCTCGGCCAGGGCAGAGGACATCAAAACCGCGACCAACTATGTGCGACAGGGATTAAATGAAGCCCTGAGCGGTAAGGCCATCAGCGTGGCGTCAACCCGCTCGTACGGTTGTTCCGTTAAGTACAAAGACGCATAAAGCGATGACACCCGGCCAGACCATCCAGCACATTCTGGCCGACTGCCACACTATCGCTGTGGTGGGTCTGTCGCCCAAGCCCCATCGCGTCAGCTTTGACATTGCCCGCTACATGCAGGCCTGCGGCTATCGTATCGTGCCCATCAACCCGAACGCAGCCGTCCCGGAAATATTGGGCGAGAAGGTCTACGCCACATTGCGGGAAGCCAGCGAGGTTGAAAAGATCGATCTGGTCAATTGCTTCAGAAACAGCCCGGACATTCCCCCTGTTGTTGATGAAGCAATAGCCATCGGTGCCAAAGCCGTGTGGATGCAGCTGGGAATTTCCCACCCCGCAGCCGCCGCCAAAGCGCAGGCGGCAGGCTTGTGGGTGGTGCAGGACCGCTGCCTGAAAATTGACCATCGGGCCCTGCCTGCCGCCTAGTCAGCCGCAGTGCTGACTGAAAATCAGCCTAAAGGTCGTTAAAGTAAGGCATGCCAAGCCTGCTGAACCATCACCCGCGTATCAAGCAAGGCCGGACGGGGATGGTTTGCCTGCTGACACTGTTACTCGCCGGCTGCGGCGTCGCTCCCCCCGCACCTACCTCGCGCGGCGAAGCGCCTGCCGCGCCCATGACGTCGAGTGAGTTGGCGCAGTCCGATGTCAACCGCATGGCCACACTGGGCATGCGTGACAACCTGGCCAGCTTGAACTTGCTGGCCGACAAGCTATACCGCCGCAATCCTGCCGAATGGCGCAAGGTTCAACCGACGCGCGAGGCTGCGTTGGCCAAGCTCAAAACGGCCATTGACACCAACATGCCGTGGCCCGAGTTGCAAGGCAAACGTGACATCGCGGCACTGTCGCTGGCCCTTGGCCCGGACTTCAAGGGCGACAGGGTGGCTGCCTTTATCGCGGCCAGTGCAGACATGCTGGTGACAGCTCACGGAAACAAAACCACCTTTTACCTGACCGACCCGCTCGACGCGCAATACATTTATAACGCTGCCCGCAACATTGAAATTGCGGTGTGGCTGTTGGCCAGCCGCAAAAATGCACAGGGCCTGCCCCTGTTACTGTCTGACGAGATCAATGACCGCGAGCGCAATCTGAGCTTTGAGCGCGAGTTTGGCAAAATCATCGGTAGGCTGGATTTGCTGTCTGCAGTGCTGACAGAAAAGTACCGCCGCGCGGTCATTACCTATGTGCAAAACCTGCTGGGCGGCACCTTCTTACAATTCTTGCCTGTACGCTAAGGCGCACGCTCAACATTACGCTGAAAATCCACCCCAAGAGACAAGTCACAACATGTACGCACCGCTCCAAAACGACACCTTCATCCGCGCGTGCATGCGCCAGGCCACCGCCCATACGCCCGTCTGGCTAATGCGGCAAGCGGGTCGCTATTTGCCTGAATACCGGGACACCCGCGCCAAGGCCGGCAGCTTCATGGGCCTGGCCACCAATACCGACTACGCCACCGAGGTCACGTTGCAGCCACTGGAGCGCTACAAGCTGGACGCGGCCATTTTGTTCAGCGATATCCTGACCATCCCCGACGCGATGGGCCTCGGCCTGAGTTTTGCCTTGGGCGAAGGCCCCAAGTTTGCCCACAACGTGCGCGACGAAGCCGCTGTTGCCAAGCTGGCTGTGCCCGACATGGCCAAGCTGCGCTATGTGTTTGATGCGGTCACGTCCATCCGCAAAGCTCTCAATGGCCGTGTGCCGCTGATCGGCTTTTCAGGCAGCCCATGGACGCTGGCCTGTTATATGGTCGAAGGCGCAGGCTCTGACGACTACCGGCTGGTCAAAACCATGATGTACCAGCGGCCTGACCTGATGCACAAAATGCTGGCCATCAATGCGGACTCCGTGGCTGCTTACCTCAATGCTCAAATTGAAGCCGGCGCGCAAGCGGTGATGATTTTTGACAGCTGGGGCGGTGTGTTGGCCGATGCGGCGTTCCATGAGTTCAGCTTGGCTTACACCAAGCGCGTGCTGTCCCAGATCAAGCGCAGCCATGACGGCGTAGTCATTCCGCGCCTGGTGTTTACAAAAGGCGGCGGATTATGGCTGGAGGCCATGGGTCAGCTCGACTGCGAGGTGCTGGGTCTGGACTGGACAGTGAATTTGGGCAAGGCGCGCGCTCAAGTGGGCCACAAGATGGCCTTGCAGGGCAACCTCGACCCCAATGTGTTGTTTGCCAACCCGACTCAGGTCGAAGCCGAGGCGATCAAGGTGCTGGACAGCTTTGGCAAACCCCACACGGATGCCCAAACCACAGGCCCCACCCATATTTTCAATCTTGGCCATGGCATCAGCCAGTTCACGCCGCCTGAAAACGTCGCTGTGCTGGTTGACGCGGTACATGCGCATTCGCGCAAAATGCGTGCTGCTGCGGCCTAGCTTGCTAGCTATTTGTGACCAAGCACATCCTGCATGCATTTTTCAGGCGCCCCTAGCACACATATGGGCAAGGGTGTTGTGACTTATGCACAAAATTTGTGCTGCAGTGCAGTAGGAAAGCGCCTACAGTGCTTCTATCGCTATCAAAGCCATAGCGCTTCTAAGTTGTTGATTTATATAGACTTCTTAAAATGCTTTTTTTACGGGCAATCTGGCGAAAGCCTTGATTTACAAGGCCTTCAGCGGTATGGGGGTAATCTATCAACAAAGTTATCCACAGAAAAAGTGGGCTTCTTCAAAGCACTTGTAAATCAAGCACTTAGCGCGCTCTTTGCATGTGTTTCCAAAGAAGTGCCAACAATTTCACACCAATTTGAACTCTGCGTATGACCCATTGGCTAAGCGTTGTGGTGGCGACGCCTGCCCACAGTGCGGTTGCGGGGCCTCTGACCTACAGAAGTGAGTTGCCACTTGCCCCCGGCACTTTGGTGCGCGTACCCCTGGGCCGGCGTGAAGTACTGGGCGTGGTCTGGGAAAGCGCTGCCGACAGTGGCGGCCTGCTGGAAATGCAGACCAAAAACGTCGCGGGTGTGCTCGACGGCCTGGCGCCACTAAACGCGAACTGGCGGGCACTGGTCAGCTTTACAGCCAGTTACTACCAGCGCTCTTTGGGTGAAGTGGCGCTGGCCGCGCTGCCGCCGCAGTTGCGGGAACTGACCGGCCTACAACTCGCCAGGCGTTTGAAACGCCCTGTTCTAGACACCAGCCACGCGCCGGGCGCGACTGACCTCATCGCGCTAAGCGCACAACAACAAACGGCCCTGACCGGATTCGAGGCTGAAAACAGCGAAAAAAAGCGACCCGCACTGCTGTTTGGCGCCACAGGCAGCGGCAAAACCGAGGTGTATCTGCGTCTGGCGGCCCAAGTACTGGCGCAAGATTCGTCAGCGCAGGTCTTGGTGATGGTGCCCGAGATCAACCTCACACCGCAGCTGGAAGCGCGCTTTGCAGAGCGCTTTGCCCACCTAGGTAGCGAACGCGTGGTGGCGCTACACAGCGGCCTCACGCCCGCCCAGCGCCTGAAAAGTTGGTTGGCCGCCCATTCAGGCAACGCCCGTTTGATCTTGGGTACCCGCATGGCTGTGCTGGCGTCCATGCCCAGCCTCAAACTGATCGTGGTCGATGAAGAGCACGACCCCAGCTACAAGCAGCAGGAAGGCGCACGCTATTCAGCACGTGACCTGGCGGTGTACCGCGCCAGCATTCACGATGATTGTCGGGTGCTGCTGGGTTCAGCCACGCCGTCTCTGGAGAGTTGGCAGGCGACGATCAGCGGCAAGTACCAGCTCTTGAAAATGGATGAGCGGATTGGCTCAGGCATTGACTCCGGCGGTTTGCCAACAGTCCGGGGTGTCGACATGAACCACCAGCCCAAGCACTGCGTGATTGCCCCGCCGCTGGTCAAAGCCATTGAAGAACGCATCGATAGAGGCGAGCAGTCGCTGATTTTTCTCAACCGCCGCGGCTATGCCCCCGTGCTGGCTTGCCAAGACTGCGGCTGGAAGAGTGAATGCCCGCATTGCAGCGCCTACCGCGTGTTTCACAAAATCGACCGCACCCTGCGCTGCCACCACTGCGGCTTTACCGAGCGCGTGCCGCGCGCCTGCCCTGCCTGCGGCAATATCGACATTGCACCTGTGGGCCGTGGAACGGAACGACTGGAAGAACACCTGGCCGAGTTGCTGGCTAACGTCAAGCGACCCGACGGCAGCCCCGTGTGCATCGCGCGGATTGATGCCGACAGCACCCGATTAAAAGGCGCCCTGCAATCACAGCTGGCCAGCGTGCATGCTGGCGAGGTCGATGTGCTGGTCGGTACCCAGATGATCGCCAAGGGCCACGACTTCAGGCACATCACGCTGGTGGCCGCCATCAACCCCGACGGGGCGCTTTTTTCAAGCGACTTTCGGGCGCCTGAGCGTTTGTTCAGCCTCTTGATGCAAGCCGGTGGTCGGGCCGGCCGCGATGCCGCCCGCAGCGGCGCAAGTGAAATGTGGGTACAAACCTTTCACCCCACACATCCGCTGTTTGCAGCGCTTAAAACGCACGACTACCGAAAATTTGCCGCCCAGCAACTGGAAGAACGCCAAGCCGCAGGCTTGTCACCGTTCGGCTTTTCAGCATTGATCCGCGCCGAAGCCAAAGCACAGGACGTGGCGCAGGGCTTTTTAAACGCAGCGATAGCCGCAGCGTTGGCGGCTGAGCTGGAAGGCCACAATCACATCACCGCCTACCCGGCAGTCCCCATGACCATCCAGCGAGTCGCCAACATCGAGCGCGCACAAATGCTGGTGGAAAGCGCATCACGCACTGCCTTGCAACGCTTTTTAGCCGCGTGGCAGCCCGTGCTGTTCGAGACGCGAAAGCAGGGCGACTTCAAGAGCCTGATTCGCTGGGCGATTGATGTGGATCCACTGGCGATTTGATCCGCGGGTCAAACCCAAACTGCATCACGTTAACAGCGCTACCGCGCCAGAAAAAGTAAAAAACGCCAACACCGTTGACAGCAAAATAATCCGCGCAATCCGCCCGTTGTCGGCGTTAAAGCGCTCGGCCAGCAGGGCCACGTTGCTGGCGCTTGGCAGGGCTGCTACCAGTACCACCACTGTCAGGGCGAAATGGTCCAGCGGCAAACCCATGCGGATAGCGGTCAGTCCCATCATCAGCAGCAATACAGGGTGCAGCACCAGCTTGATCAGCACCACCGGCAAATAATCATCAAGCGGTGTTCCACGCGTGCTGTTGGCTTGCGACCGGGCCAGCACCGCACCAATCGTGAACAATGCCACCGGCGATGCGGCATCGGCCAGCAGGCCCACGGTTTGCATCACGGGCAGCGGCAGCGTCAATTCAAAAGCCGACGCCAGTGCGCCACCCAAAATCGCCCACGGCATCGGGTTCATGGCCACGCCTTTGAGCGCGGTTTTAGCCGCCACACTCGCACCATGGCTGCCTGCTGCATCCAACCGCGACAGTGCAATGCACAGCGAGCTTGTCACCACCAGGTCAATCACAATCGTCACAATTGCCGGGCCTGCCGCCTTAGCCCCCAGCAAAGCCACCAGCAGTGGCACGCCCATGAAACCCGTGTTGGGGAAGGCGGCCACCAGCGCGCCAAACGAGGCATCGTTCCAGCCGATATGGCCCCGGTGCGTGACGGCAGTCGTGAAACCCACCATCACCAGTGCACAAGCCAGGTATACCGCCACCAGACTGCCATCGAGCAACTGCGCAATCGGCGTGCTGCTGCCAAAGCGGTATAGCAGACATGGCAGCGCAAAGTACAGCACAAAGGTGTTCAAACCCGGAATCGCCACCTGCGGCAGCCATCCGCGCCGCGCCGCGACATAGCCGCACAAAACCAGCGCAAAAAAGGGAAAGGTGACGAGAAGAATGGCGAGCATGTGGAAAAAGCGGTGATTTGGGTAATTTGTTGTAACGCTATCAAATAAATAGCTGCTCGCGCACGATTTTATTCGTCTGAAGGCCTAAAACAGGGGTGAAAAGACCAGTTTTCGGGCTTTTTGGCGCGTTCAGGGCCTGCCAGGCTTGTTTCAGGCGCTCCTACACGGTCGCCAGACCGTCATTTGTGTCTGGTGTCAGTGACAGCAACCCATGGGCAGCACCAACTGCCCGTTATGATTTGAAGCCAGCCCTTATGAATCTTTCTGCAGCGTCCCCGCCAGAACCCACTCCCGAATCGACTCCCTGAATGCTTGAACCCCTGGCCGACGGCCTGAACTTGGCCCAGCAAGAAGCTGTTAACTATTTTGAAGGCCCTTGCCTCGTGCTGGCTGGTGCTGGGTCAGGCAAAACGCGGGTGATCACCCACAAGATTGGGCGACTGATTCAGTCGGGCCTGAAGGCTGAGCAGATCGCGGCCATCACCTTTACCAACAAAGCCGCTGCCGAGATGCGGGAGCGGGCCAAAAAACTGATTGGCCGGCCCGCCAAGGGCGTACTGATTTGCACTTTTCACTCGCTGGGCATGCGCATGCTCCGGCAAGACGGCGAGGTGCTGGGTTTAAAGAAGCAGTTTTCGATTCTGGACACCGACGACGTGACCAGCATCATCAAGGACGCGGGTGGCGGCACCGATGCAGCCACCGCGCGGCAGTGGCAGTGGACGATCAGTCGCTGGAAGAACATGGGGCTCAATTCATCACAGGCCGCAAGCATTGCCAGCGGTGAAGAAGAAGCGCTGACCGCCCGCATCATGGCGCGCTATGAAGAGCGCTTGACGGCCTACCAGAGCGTGGACTTTGACGACTTGATTGGCTTGCCGCTCAAGCTGCTGAAAGAGCACGATGCGGTGCGTACCAAGTGGCAGGAATCGTTGGGTCATGTGCTGGTCGATGAATACCAGGACACCAACGCCACCCAGTACGAGGTGCTGAAGTGTTTGGTGGGCGAACGCGGCCGATTCACCGCTGTGGGTGACGATGACCAGTCGATCTACGGCTGGCGCGGTGCCACGCTGGACAACCTGAAAAAACTGCCGGTGGACTACCCGAATTTGAAAGTGGTGAAGCTGGAGCAAAACTACCGCTCGACCAGCGCTATTTTGCGTGCCGCCAACAACGTGATTGGCCCCAACCCCAAGCTCTTTTCTAAAACGTTGTTTAGCGAGCTGGGTGAAGGCGAGCCGGTGCGGGTGGTGGATTGCGACAGCGAAGAACACGAAGCCAGCCGCGTGGTGGCGCGTATCCAGAGCCTGCGGGCTGAGGGCACGCTGCAAGCCGCAGGCGGCCAATACCGCGAATGGAAAGACTTTTGCGTGTTGTACCGCGCCAACCACATGGCCAAGCCGTTTGAAAAAGCTTTTCGCAAAGCCAACATCCCGTACAAGGTGTCGGGCGGGCAAAGCTTTTTTGACCGGGCCGAGATCAAGGACCTGTGCTGCTGGCTGCGCCTGCTGGCCAACAACGACGACGACCCGGCCTTCATGCGCGCCGTGACCACGCCCAAGCGCGGCATTGGCCACACCACGCTGGGCACGCTAGGCACCTTTGCCAGCCAGTACAAACTCAGTTTGTTTGAAGCGCTGTTCAGCCACTCGCTCAGCTCGGTGCTGCCTGCCAAGGCGCTGGCGTCGCTCAATGAGTTTGGCCGCTACCTGAACGACCTGGAATACCGCGCCAAACGCACGGTGGGAGCAGAGGATGCGCTGGTGTTTTTAAAAGACTGGCTGAAAGAAATCGACTACGAAAAGAATCTGTACGACGGCGAAGACAGCGAAAAAATAGCCGCCGCCAAATGGACCAACGTGATGGACTTTTGCGAATGGATGGCGCAGCGCTGTGGTGGGCAGGACGATGATGAAGCTGTGGGCGCTGTGATGGCCAAACCAACCAAGACCATGCTCGAAGTCGTGCAAAGCATCGCGCTGCTGTCAACCCTGAGCGAACGCGAAGGCGACCAGAACGTGGTGACCCTGTCTACCCTGCACGCCGCCAAGGGGCTGGAGTGGCCGCATGTGGTGCTGGCGGGCGTCAACGAAGGCTTGCTGCCCTTCAAGATGGACGACGACGATGGCAACAATACGGACGACATCGCCCTGCGCCTGCAGGAAGAGCGCCGTCTGATGTACGTTGGCATCACGCGCGCGCAACGTACCCTCAGCGTGAACTGGCTGCGCCGCCGCAAAAAAGGCCGCGACACAATTGCCGGATTGCCCAGCCGGTTCATTGCCGAGATGGCGCTCAATAAGGACACGGTGCGTGAAGACCCGCGCGAAAAAATCAAGGCGTTGCGGGCTGAATTTGCGCAGCGTGCGCTGGATGCCGCCGCTGCCCAAGCGACGACCCAAGCTGCGACGCTGGAGACAGCGCATGGTCCTGCTTGGGAATGACCATGAAGCGCCAGACATTCAAATCAATTGCTATATTGTTAATAGCTGCTAGCGCACATATAAATTGGGCTAGAGCTCAAAACAACCTCCAAAACCAGCTCAAACCAGCCTGTCCGGCGCCCAAAACCGTCAAAGCGCAGCAGCTCTATGGTGTTTGGCAAGTCACCTTCACTGACCCGCCTGCTGGAATGCCCGCCAGGGCCGTCATGCTGCTGGAAAAGCATGAAGAATTTGCCGACAGCCTGGCGGGCATCGTCAGCCGTGACCCGGTCACGGCCACCGGTCATGCCGCCAAGGCCGCCTTGGCAGGTGATGTCGACGACGGCTTTGTGATTCTGGACGAGTCCAGCGACAACATCAGCATTTCTGGCACCTGGAACGGCGAGCTGGTGCAAAGCAGTTGTGGCCGTGAAGTCAAAGGCGTGTGGAAAGACACCAGTGCCACTGCATTGCCTGATGCGCCCGATGTGCCGTTCACCATGGTCAAGCGTCCGGGCTGGTAATTTGAGGCTGACGCGGCTGCTCTTGGCAGCGCTTGGCAATGATCAGCGAATCACCGCAAAGTCAATAAAGCCGCGCTCCACGTTGGTGCCCACCAGCTCAACCTGTACCCGGTCGCCGACCTTGAGGTCGTGCGGGTTTGAGATGACTCTGCCCTCTGCAGGCGGTGAGAGTACGCGCACCCATACGCCGTCAGGGCTGCTACCGGTGACGATCGCGGAGAAATGCTGACCGATTCGGGATTCGAGCAGCATTGCCGCTTCTGATTTGCGCAAATGCCGCTCTACTTTTTGTGCCGCATCTTCCTGTTGTGTGCAATGCAGCGCCAAATGCGCCAATTCGCCCGCGCTGTAGGGCGGCGGGTTGCCTGCTAGCAGGGCCTTGGTAATGCGCTGGGTGATGAGATCTGGAAACCGACGATTGGGTGCGGTGGCATGGGTGTAGTCACGCACGGCCAGACCAAAGTGGCCGATGGGCAGGCCGCCTTTGGCCTGCACCACGTACTCGCCACGGCCCATTAATTTGACGACCACCAGCGACAAATCGGGAAAGCGCAGCGGGTCTGCGCGGCGGCGCTTTATCAAGAAAGCTTCCAGCGCCATCGCGTCGGGTTGCGGGGGTAGCGTCACGCCATAGTCGTTGGCCAGCGCCACGATGCGCAACCAGCGTTCGGGCGAACGCACCACGCGCCGAAGTGAGGCTGCGCCTTTTGATGCCAGATAACGCGCTGCACAGCCGTTGGTCGCGATCATGATTTCTTCAATCAGCTGGCGAGCCCTGTTTTGCACTTGCTGGGCAATGGACACGACCCGATCACCATCAAACACAGCCCGTGGCTGAAAGGTCTCAAACTCAAGTGAGCCAGCAGCGTGGCGCTGACTGCGCAGTTGCTGGGCCAACGCATCTTGCGTCCGCAGTTGGCCGTCGAGGCCAGGTACCGCTGCGGCAGCGTCAGGCAGTGCGGCACTGCCTTCCAGCCAGGCGCTGACCGCGTCGTATGCCAGTTGCGCTTTATTACGCACTCTGGCGCGGTAAATGGTGGCGCTCACCAGGGCGGCAGACGGGCTGAATATCATTTCCGTGACGATGGCCTGCCGATCCTGCCCGGGGTTGAGCGACGTCAGGTCGCATGACAAGCGCTCGGGAAGCATGGGAAATATTCGAGCCGATGTGTAAACGGAGGTCGTATTGGCGTGCGCATGGTCGTCAATGGCGCTGCCTTTTTTGACCAGCGCATCGACATCGGCAATGGCTACCAGCAGCTTGATGGCGCCATGCGCCTTGCCTTGCGTCAAGACCTCACAAGTCGTCAGCTGGTCGAGGTCCCGCGAGTCGTCGTTGTCGATGGAGCACCACAACAAATCGGTCAGGTCGGTGATGGGCTGTGCTTGACCTTCGTCGGCGGTTGCAGCGCCTTTCAGGCCTTCGAATGAATGCAGCTGCTGCGCGACACGGTTTGAAAATTCGGGTTGCAAACCGCGCTCTGCCATGACGTGTGTCGCAATACGCATCAGATCAAGGCGGCTGTGATGACGGCGGTGAGTCATACGGTGAATATAGCGTGTCCCGTGGCGTGCGCGCGAGTCTGAGCCTAACGCCTACAGGCAGCATCGCCCTTGTTGCACATGCATTCCAGCAAATTGGCTCTATTCTGTGCGGATGATTGAACCAGACGCCTTTACCCTCGGCTGCATCATTGTTGGCATGCTGCTGATTGCCAAAACGCTTGGCGGCTCTTTCATTGCTAGGCTGCCACTCAGTGCCGCGATGTTGTACCTGGCGGTCGGCGTGGCGATAGGGCCCTGGGGCTGGGGGCTGCTCAAGCTGGATGCTTTTAAAAACACCGTATTACTGGAGCGACTCACCGAGGTGGCGCTGCTGATATCGCTGTTCACAGCTGGCATGAAGCTGGAGCTGCCGCTCAAGGACAGGCGCTGGCGCATCCCGGTGCAGCTGGCGACGGCCTCGATGCTGCTGACGGTGGCGGCCGTCACGGGTGCAGGCGTCTGGCTTTTGAATCTGCCACTGGGCGCCGCCGTGTTGCTGGGCGCGATTCTGGCGCCGACTGACCCGGTACTGGCCTCTGATGTGCAGGTGTCCAACCCGGGTGATCGTGATCGGCTGCGCTTTGGTCTGACGGGGGAGGGCGGGCTTAACGACGGTACGGCTTTTCCACTGGTCATGCTGGGGCTGGGCTTGCTCGGCCTGCATGAACTGGGCGACCTGAAGTGGCGCTGGTGGTCTGTGGATGTGCTGTGGGCGGTGGCAGGGGGTCTGGCTTTGGGTTATGCCCTCGGTACGCTGGTGGGGCGCGCCATCATTTACTTGCGGACCCAGCGGCTTGAAGCGCTGGGCTCGGATGAGTTCATCGCACTTGGCTTGATTGCGTTGACCTACGGGCTGGCACTGCTGACGCTCACTTACGGGTTTTTGGCTGTGTTCGCCGCCGGGCTGGCGCTCAGGCGCATTGACGAGCCAGATGCCGTTGCAACACCAACGGTCAACACAGAACTCAGTGCTGAAGACCGGCGCGCCACGGGCAGCCATGCGCCTGCCCATATGATGCGGCAGGTGGAGCGCTTTAACAGCCAGTTGGAGAGCTTCGCGGAAGTCGCCATCGTGCTTGTGGTGGGTGTGCTGCTGGCCAGTGTCAGGTTTCATACCGCAGTGTGGTGGTTCGTGCCGCTGCTGTTTTTGGTGATACGGCCGGTTGCCGTGGCGATTGGCCTGTTGGGTACCGATGCGCAACCCGCCCAGCGCCGCCTGATGGCCTGGTTTGGTATACGCGGCATTGGCTCGTTGTATTACTTGCTCTACGCCATCAGCCACGGTATTGAGGTGCCGCTGGCCAGGCAGTTGCTGTCCATCACGCTGGCCGTGATCGTGACGTCTGTGATTGCGCACGGTGTTTCGGTCACGCCGTTGATGAAACGATACGAAACGCGCAAAAGCGCCAGAAAATCATAGAGAAAGCGAAAAGCACCGTTTTCAGGTGACGTTTCGTGTTTCAAGCCAATAGATACGTGCACTAGTAGCTCCTGAATAAATAGCGTCTGAATTTGCTAAATTCAGTGCATTTCAGCCAGCATGCCCATCCCCGGCAACTTGTCATCAATGCCCAGCCTGCGCATGGCCAGCCAGTAGGTCGCCACGTTCACGCCAATCAGCGGCTTGCCAAACCTCTTTTCAATCTCAGGCGTCATGCTCGACACAGGCAGGTTGGTGCCGACGTGGATCAGTGCCTCGGCCTCGGGGGTGTTGGTAGCTTCAAAGCCCTGCATGATCTGCTCGCGTGTGAAGCGGGCCACGGCGGTAGGGCCAACCGACTTCAAGCCGTGCGTGGCCACCACGTCGTAGCCGCAGGACCTGAAAAAATCAGCAATCATGTTGTCTGCGGGCGGCCAGTAGGGCGTGAGGATGGCAATGCGTTTGGGGTTGCCGATCGCCTGAAGGCCCGCCAGTACCGCGCGTGACGGCGTGATGAAGGGCACGCCGCACAGGGCTTCAAGCCGCTTTTCTTCATCAATCGCGCGCTGACCGTCACCGCGAAACGAGTGGATGGAATGGCCGTGCGCCACGACGTGCGGCTCGCACACCATCACCAGTTTGAGGGCGTCTTCCAGATTACCCTCTTCAGTTTCGAGTGCTTTTTTGTAGGCGTCCTGATCGTCGTAGGGGCGCGGTGGCAGGTGCATGCGGGTGACGTGGTTGGTCACACCCGGCGGGCGCATGGCCTCCATTTCGGGCTGCACCACGGTATTGGTGGCGGGTACCACCACAGCGACTTTGGCGCGGTAGGCAATCGTGTCGGTGCTGGGAGCGCGTGCTATGGAATGGGTCACATGTGGGTCAGTCATTGACTTATTCAATTTTGAGGTTGCTGGCTTTGGCGGCCTCGGCCCAGGTGGCTGAATCCGCACGCAGGGTATCGGCAAACTGCGCGGGTGTATCGCCAATCGCATCGACGCCCAATTGCCACAGGCGCGCACGCATTTCGGGCTTGCTGACGGCGGACTGCACGGCTGATGCGACGCGGTTGACGATGGCAGGCGGTGTGCCAGCCGGCGCGACGATACCGTTCCATGTCAAAGTCTTGAAGCCCGGGTAGCCTGATTCTGCCAATGTAGGGACGTCAGGGATCTGTTTGGCGCGGTCAAGGCTGGACACAGCGATGATGCGGATCTTGCCGCCCTCTGCATGCGGCGCAAGCTCGGACAGGTTACCGAAATACATCTGCACCTGGCCGCCCAGCAAATCAGCAACGGCAGGGCCGCCACCCTTGTAGCTGATGTGGGTCATGTTGATGCCGGCACGCTTGAGGAAGAGCACGGGCGACAGGTGCGACACGCTGCCGGAACCGCCCGAAGCAAAGTTGAGCTTGCCGTCGTTCTTTTTGGCGTAGGCCACAAACTCTCGCACATTTTTGGCGGGGACAGAACTGCTGATGGCCATCACAAACGGGTTGCTGCCAACATTGCTGACGGGGATGAAATCACGCGCGGGATCGAACTTGGTTTTGGTGATGGACGGCAGTATGGCCAGGACCGGCATCGCCGCCATGAGCAGCGTGTAGCCGTCAGGCGGTGACTGGGCCACAAAGTCTGCAGCAATGGCCCCGTTGGCACCGGCTTTGTTTTCAACAAGGACAGGCTGGCCCAACGACTGGGAAATACGCTCGGCCGTCAGGCGCGCAATGCCGTCGGTGTTGCCACCGGCTGCAAACGGCACGATGATCTTGATGGGGCGCTGCGGCCAGTTGCCTGTTTGGGCTTGGCCCAGTTGGGTGGCGCCCAGTAACCCCAGCGCGATGCAGCTGAGGTGAAGGCGACGCGATAAATGGCGTATTGGGTTGGGGTTGGTCATGGCGGCCTTTTTGAAGCAAAAAATCACGTTATTGCATTCGCACGTTTGATGCTGTTGATCATGGATGACATCAGCAAATACTCACGCGTCTTTTGCGGGCTGGCCGCTGTGTCCCGCAGTTCGGCAAATCGTTTTAACCGGGAAGGCAAATCTTTTTCTTCCAGGTTTTGCTTGTTCTTGATGGAGGCGTTTTGCACGTATTCCATCGCTACCGTGCGCCGCTGTCTTTCATACAAATTCAGCAAGTCATGGTTTGCAGAACCCTGCACAACACGTGCCAGCTTGTCACCCAAGTTGATGGCGTCATGAATGCCGCTGTTCAAACCAAAGCCGCCCAGTGGGTTGTTGACGTGCGCCGAGTCCCCCGCCAGCAGCACTCGGCCGGCGCGGAACTGATTGGCTACCCGCTGATGGACGTTGTAAACGCTTTGATGAACGATGGGATAAACAGTCGTTGCCGGCGCGTTGATGGCGCGGTTGATGGCGTTTTGTGCAAACGCAGGTGCCAGCACTTCTTCGTCTGTCGTGTCGGGCTGTACCGGCAGCGTCATGCGCCACAGGCCGGGCGGCCCTTTGTCCGGCATGCGGAAAAATGCCAACCACTGCTCTGGGTCACTGATGTAGGCGTTGTCGGCATAACCTGCGGGCGCAAAGTCGTGCGTCGTGCTGATCACGCTATACCGCTCTGGCCAGGTGTAGCCATCAAACCCTATGCTGGACGCCTTGCGCACCAGGCTGCGGCCACCGTCTGCACCAATCAGCCAGCTGCCAGTCATCTGTACCTCGCCTTGCGGCGTTTTGGCCACTGCCGTCACGCCGTCGTCGGCTTGCGTTAGCGACACAAACGCATGCGAGAACAGGACTGTTGCGTGACTGTGCTCAAGAAGCATCTTGAGCAAAATGGGCGTCAATCGGTGCTGCTCCAAGTGCAGCCTGAAAGGAAATAGCGTGTCATCTTTCAACACCGACAAGTCCCACTCCACAATCAGGCCGTACTCGCGGTCACGTGACTGCCAGCGCGGCACCTGAATGCCGATGGCCATCATCGCGTCTGTCACGCCGGATGCTTGCAGCATCTCCAGCGTAGGCGGGTGAAAGGTTCCGGCGCGAAGGTCAATGGTGGTAGCGGGTTCGGCTTCAATCACCGTGACAGCCACGCCCCGACGTGCCAGCTCAAGTGCGCACAGCAAACCCACCGGGCCCGCGCCCACAACGATGACTGGGGATGGTTTTTGTATGTTCATTGCAGCGTCACGCGGGCTTCGATGCCAATGTGCCCCGTGTTGTTGGTTGACCAGAGCTGCCATACCTTCGCCTCGTCGGTTTTGGAGGCATGCAGGTGAAAACCGCTCAAGTCAAAGGTAGGCCGCATGGCCCGAAAGTCAAACGACTGGATGAACACGCCAGGTGCGATTTGGTTTTCAATGAAACCCAGCAGCAGTGTGGCAATGAGCGGCCCGTGCACCACCAGGCCCGGATAGCCTTCAACTTGGCGGCAATAGTCCACGTCATAGTGGATGCGGTGGCCATTGAAGGTGGCTGCCGAGTAGCGGTACAGCATCACGGCATCGGCTTTGACGGGCTGGCTGTGCTCGCCCTGGCGCTCAAAGCGGTGTTCGCCTGCCTGGATTTGCGCGGCGACTGCTTGCAACGCTTCTTTCTCAAGCTCACTGGGCATGCCCCGGTAAACAATGTCGTGCTCCTCAAGCAGCAACAAGCCTTGGGAGTCTGCGTAGCGATGCGCAACAGTCACAAACACCATCTCGCCCGTGCGGCCACTCTTTCGATTCACGCTGATGATCTCAGACGCTTTGTTGACGCTGGACCCAACATGAAGGGCGCGATGCCAGGTCAGCCGGCCGCCTGCCCACATGCGGCGTGGCAAGTCTACCGGTGGCAAAAAAGTGCCGCGCTGCGGGTGGCCGTCGTCACCGAGCAGGGACTGCACCTCCAGCGGGTTGAAGTACAGCCAGTGCCAGCCTGCAGGCAAGGGCGCAATGTCTGGCTGCTGCATGCGTGCGGCATCATTCAGCGTTGCCGCCATCTGGCGCACCTGAACCGGGCTGATGGTGTCGGTGACGGTTTGCTGTCGGCCTACCCAGTCTTCAAGGGCCGGTGTTGTAACTGTCATGTCAATACGACCTCGGCATACCCAGCACGTGTTCGCCGACGTACGACAGGATGAGGTTGGTTGAAATCGGTGCCACCTGGTAAAGCCGAGTTTCCCGGAACTTGCGTTCAATGTCGTATTCGGCGGCAAAGCCAAATCCGCCGTGCGTTTGCAGGCACACGTTGGCGGCTTCCCACGACGCATCAGCCGCCAGCAGTTTTGACATGTTGGCCTCTGACCCGCAAGGCAAGCCGGCATCAAACAGCTCGCAGGCCCGATAGCGCATCAGGCTGGCGGCTTCCACGTTCACAAACGCGCGAGCAATCGGGAATTGCACACCCTGGTTTTTGCCAATCGGCCTGTCAAATACCACGCGGTCGTTGGCATAGGCGCTGGCTTTCTCGACAAACCAGTAACCATCGCCCACGCATTCGGCAGCGATCAAAATACGCTCAGCGTTCAGACCGTCCAGGATGTACTTCAGGCCCTGGCCTTCTTCGCCAATCCGGTTTTCAACCGGGATGCGCAGGTTGTCAATGAAGATTTCGTTGGTCTCATGGTTGACCATGTTGCGGATCGGCCGCACAGTGATCGACTTGCCGATTTCTTCACGCAAGTCCACCAGGA
Organism: Polaromonas sp.; assembly: GCA_031410335.1. Classification (GTDB taxonomy): domain Bacteria; phylum Pseudomonadota; class Gammaproteobacteria; order Burkholderiales; family Burkholderiaceae_C; genus Polaromonas. Next base: position 35,895 of record JANNYZ010000030.1, read on the forward strand.
AAACCGACAGGCCTTCGGTCTTCTTTTTCACATCAGCCAGCGGCGTGGTGCGTGCCAGCAGCAGCATGTAGTCTGAATGTTGCAGGCGTGATGTCCAGACTTTTTGACCCTGCACCACGTAATGGTCGCCCTTGAGTGTGGCGGTGGTTTTGAGTTTGGTGGTGTCGCTGCCCGTGGTGGGCTCGGTCACCGCCATCGACTGCATGCGAATCTCGCCGCTGGCGATGCGCGGCAACAGGTCCTGCTTTTGCTTGGCAGAACCATGGCGCACCACGCAGCCCATCACATACATCTGGCCGTGGCAGGCACCTGAATTGCCGCCGGCACGGTTGATCTCTTCCATCACCACGCTGGCCTCGGTCAGCGACAGGCTGGAGCCGCCGTATTCCTCAGGAATCAATGCAGACAGCCAACCTGCGTCGGTCAGGGCCGTGACAAACTTTTCAGGAAACGCGCGCGCCTCATCGACCTCTTGCCAATAGCGCGAGTCAAATTGCGTGACCACCGCGCGAACGCCTTCGCGCAGCTCGGTAAATTCGTATTTATGGTTGTTTTGCTTGATCATGAAACGTTTGGAAAATAAATTTATTGGGGTGTGGCGTACATCTGCCCGCCGTCGACGTTGATAACCGTGCCCGACAAATAGCTGGACAGTGGGGAGCAGCTGAAGGCCGTGAGGTCTGCAATTTCCTGTGGCTCGGTCATGCGGCCAAAGGGCATTTTGGCGGTCAGTTCCATCCAGCGATTTTCATCGCCCAGCTTTTGCGTGGCCTGCGCGCGCAGCATGCCCTCCATGCGGTCACTGCGGGTGGGTGAGGGGTTGATGCCAAACACGCGCACGCCTTTGCGCGGGCTGGTCGCTCCTACAGCTTGTGTAAACGCCATCAGCGCTGCATTGGCGGTGGAGCCGCAAATGTATTCAGCACGCGGCACGGCACCGGCCATGCCAATGATGTTGGCAATCACACCGCTGCCGCGCTGCTCCATCTGCGGCAACACGGCGCGTATCAAGTTGATGTAGCCAAAGAGTTTGAGCTCCCAGGCGGCGCGCCATTTGGCATCGTCTACCGCAGCCAGTGCACCGCCGGGAATCGCGCCTGCGTTGTTGACCAGAATATCAATGGCGCTCGCACCAGACATTAGCACGTCAATACCGGCCTGCGTGCCGAGGTCAGCAGCGACTGTCCCCGCTGTCACTCCTGTAGCCTGCCGGATGCTGGCCACCGCTTTGGCCAAAGATTCAGCCGAGCGCGACACGATGATGGGCACAGCACCTTCACGCGCAAAGGTGGTGGCAATCGCCAGGCCAATGCCCTTGGAGCCGCCCGTGACCAGCACGCGCTGGCCTTGAAGTTTTAAATCCATTTTTTAAATCTGTAGTTAGTGTGAAGGAGCGGCCACCTGCGCGGTGTACCAGTCGGCAATGTCATGGCCCTGCATGAAGCAAACGCCGGGTGTTTTCATCAGCAAGTCGAGCATCTGCTCAAACGAGCCAAAGCGGTGCGGTACACCGATCAGGTGCGGGTGCAGGCCCAGTGTCAGGACTCTAGGCCGGGTTTTGGCTTCACGCTCGAACAATGCCACCGTGCGTTTGAGGCGTTCCAGCATTTCATCGGACGAATGTTTTTCAACCGCGTAAATGATGGAGTCGTTGATCTCCAGGTTGTACGGCAAGCTCAGCAGCGGGCCGCGCGTCGTCGTCATCCAGTTGGGTACATCGTCCACCACCCAGTCAAACACATAGTCAATGCCTGCGGCTTTCAGATTTTCAGGTGTGTCGTGGCTTTCCCGCAGCCCTGGGCCGAGCCAGCCGCGTGGGCGTGTGCCGGTGAACGCTTCAATCATGTCAAGGCTGGTTTTGATGACGTCCTGCTCTGCTCCAGCGTGGTTCAGCGCCTTTTGATGCACGCCATGGCCAATGAATTCCCAGCCTGCGCTGTGCATGGCCTCAGCGGCGCGCGGGTAGGCGTCAATCACGCTGGCGTTGAAGCTTGTCGACGCGGTGAGGCCGCGCGAGGTGATGGCATCAATGATGCGCGGCAGGCCGCAACGCATGCCGTAATCGACCCAGCTGAAGTTGGGCACATCGGGCACGGTTTCCTTGCCGTGCGGCGGCGTGATGATGGTGCGCGGCATGGGCGCGTCAAACGACCAGTGCTCCACGTTCACCACCAGGTGCACCAGAATGTTGCCACTTGCGGTTGCCTTGAGTGGTGGGCCTTCGTTAGAAAAGCGGTACGGGATGCGCGGGTTGGCCATAAATGTTGTGAATGAAAATTCAATGTCTGATCTGCTGCAATATCTCGCGTTTCATCGCGTTGAACGCTTCAGATGTAGTGTCTTCAATGGTGCGCGGTCTGGCCAGCGGTACCGTCATGCGTGCCTGAATTCGGCCGGGGCGGGCCGACATCACGTAAATGGTGTCGGCCAAAAATAGCGCCTCGTCAATGTCATGTGTGACAAACACAATGGTTGGCTTGAGCTGCTGCCACACCGACAGCAACAGCTCTTGCATGGTCAGTCGGGTTTGTGCGTCCAGTGCACCGAAAGGCTCGTCCATCAGCAGCACGCGTGAACCGAGTGTCAGGATGCGCGCAATACCTACCCTTTGGCGCATGCCACCGGACAGTTGCACAGGCAGGTGATTTTTAAAATCAGACAAACCCACAATATGCAGCATCTCGTTGGCGCGCTCAACATAGTCCGTGGGCGACTGGCCCTGGGTTTTGGGGCCGAAGATCACGTTTTCCCACACGCTGAGCCACGGGAAAAGCGCCGCCTCCTGAAACACCACGCCACGGTCTGGCCCGGGTTTGTCAACTGGCTCGCCATGCACTAGCAGCGTGCCACCGCTGGCTTGTTCAAAGCCAGCCACCAAATTTAAAAGTGTTGACTTGCCGCAACCCGAAGGCCCCAACAGCGCGACAAATTCACCATCGCCGACCTCCAGGTCGATCTTGTCGAGCGCATGGACGGGCGGCTGTGCCGGGTAGGTCTTGTCGAGTTTTTGAATGCTGATTGCGGACATACGGACTCGAAAGTTTTAATGGTTTTGAAGAATGCGCCAACGCAGGACGCGCTGCTCTGCAAACACAATCAGGCGGTCACTGAGGTAGCCCATGACGCCAATCGACACCATGTCGGCCAGCACGATGTCCATGCGGCCCACGTAGTAAGCGTCCCACAGCACATAGCCCAGGCCGGATTTGACAGCTACCATTTCAGACACGATGACGGCTGTCCATGAAATGCCCAAACCAATACGCAGACCCGTAAATATCGACGGCATGGCCGACGGAAATACCACCCGCCGCAGCAGTTGCATGCGGGTCGCGCCCATCATCATGGCGGCGCGCATCAGGTTGCGTTCTACATCGCGCGCACCCTGCGTGGTGTTGACGACGATGGCGTAAAACCCACCCAGGAAAATCAAAAAAATCGAACCCATGTCACGGATGCCAAACAGCGCAATTGAAAACGGCAACCAGGCAGTAATGGGGATGGGCCGCAGGCCCTGAATGAAAGGGTCAAACATTTGCGAGGCCAGTTTGCTCCAGCCAATCATCAAGCCCAGCGGCACACCCAGCAGCGTTGCCAGCGCAAAGCCCTGCGCCACGCGCATGGCTGAGTACTGCACATTGGCCAGCCAGGTGCCCAAATAAGGATTCAGCCCCATGCCCGGCTTGCCGAACACCCACTGATTAAAGCCCTCCAGCACGGCCAGCGGCGTGGGCACAATGCCGGCCATGTTGGGCTGGCTGCCGGCGACTTGCCAGAACACCAACACAGCCACAGGCACCACCGCGCCAAGTAAGAGTTGCTTCATGCGTGACATGGATGACATTTGTTGTTCAGATCAGCGCTTGATCTCGCGCACCATGCTGTCGTCATATAGCGCAGCGGCATCAGTTGCAACATCCTTTTGTACGATACCTTGCTTGAAGGCAGCATCAGCCTGCAGTCGCACCTGTTCTTTGGTCAGCACGCCGCCCAGCTTGATGATTTTGGATGACTCTTTGGTCACCGCAATCGGCAGGCCGGTGTACTTTGAATACGCATCGGCAAACGCATCGTTGTTTTTGGCCATCTGCTCTTCAGCATTCATGTACACCCACAAAAAACGGCGAATGGCTTCTTTCTTATTGGTCATGGCCTCACGCGATGCGGCCAGCATGCCCAGCTCTGCACCGACTGACTTGGCCTGACTGTATTCCAGACTCTTTGCAAAGTAGGCATCGCCTTCAGCCACGGCTTGCGACTCAAACGGCTCCCAGAGCACCATCGCGTCAATATCGCCACGCTTGAGCGCCTGCAAGAAAGCTGTGCCGCCACCCTGAATATTGACCGGTGTGAAGGTGCTGTAGGGCACTCCTTTTTCAACCATGGTCATGGCCCACTGAAACCACACCGCAGAGCCGGGGGCAATGCCAATCTTTTTACCCGCCAGATCTTTCCAGTCATTGATGACCACGCCTTTGCGCACCACCAGATTTTTCAGCGAGCCCCCTACACCTGTCAGGCCCACCAGGTTCTTGCTGCCTTGCGATGCTGCAATGGCCAAGTCACCAGGGCCGACAGCCGACACATCTACCGAGTTGGACAGCAGGGCGGTCCGTGCGTCGGCGTAGCGCACAAATTCAGCGCGCTTGACATCGATGTTGAATTTTTTAAGTTCTTCTTCAATGTTGAGCATGGGCGACAAGTGCCCCACTTTGACGAAGCCAACCGTTAGCGTTTCACGCTGTGCCAGGGGTGCAGGTGCAGGCCCGATGGCCTGAACGGCGGTGGTGATGGCCGTCATGAAGACGGCTGTTATCGCTGCAAAAAGTTTCATGATTCAAACTCCATTCAGGTTAAAAAACACACAAGGAAATCCAGACACTACTGACCATTGAAATTCGGTACCCGCTTTTCGGCAAACGCCTTGCGGCCTTCCGCATAGTCGCTGCTGGCAAAACAGGCTTTGACTTGTCTATCTACTGTCTGCACATCAGCATCGAGGCTCCCTGAAAGCAGCGTACTGAACGCGTTCTTGGCCGTTGCAATGGTCATGGGGGCGTTGCTTGCAATTTCTGCACCCGTTTGCGCAGCATAGGCAAATACATCCTCATGCACTGAATTGATCACACCCATGCGTTCTGCTGCTGCAGCGTCCAGTACACGGGCCGTGTAAAACACTTCGCTGGCGCGCGCTACCCCCAGCACATCGAGCAGCCGTTTCATACCCTTGAGTGCATAGCCCAGGCCCAGCCGCGCGGCAGGCATTCGAAACCGTGCATTGGGTGCAGCGTAGCGCATGTCGCATGCCATCGCCAGGCCCAAACCACCGCCATAACAAATACCGCTGATGGCGGCAATCACCGGGCGCGGAAACTGCGCAAGGGCTGTCTGGGCGCGGTCAACTGCCGCATCGTAAGTAGCAACATTGGCGGGGTCGTTGCGCTGCGTATCAAACTCGCTGATGTCAGCGCCCGATACAAAAGCCTTGTCGCCATCACCGCGCAAAATAACACAGCGAACCGATGTGTCGTTGCGCAATATCTCCAGCGTGTCGCCCAGCTTTGCCCACATCGCCATCGACATGGCGTTGTGTCGGCTGGGGTTAGACAGCGTGATGGTCGCCACGTGGCTTTCAATCTGGTGGGTCACATCAGCCATATTTTTAAACGACTCCGTTTGAATGAAACTGTTCAATGTCAGTTTCAGAATAACCGGCTTCAGCCAACACCTCGTCGGTGTGTTGTCCCCAACCTGGTGCCTGCGCCACCACTGTTGCCGGGGTGCGCTGTAGCACCACTGGCTGGTTGATGTAGTGCATTTCCTTGCCGAAGTCAGTTACCAAGGATGTCGTCACACCCAGGTGCTGAACCTGCTCGTCTTCAAACACCTGGGGTACGGTGTACACCGGACCGGCGGGGACGCCTGCATCGTTGAGCAATTTGACCCAATGCTGCACGCTTTGGGTTTTGAAAATATCAGCCAGCAGGGGGGTGAGCCTCTCACGGTGCTTGACGCGCAGTGGCTCGGTTTTAAACTCTTCGTCGTTCAACCACTCAGGGCGATACAGCAGCTTGCACAAGCGGATCCAATTGCCTTCGCCCGATGCGCCGAGGTTAAACACGCCGTCGGCTGCTTCAAACAAACCCATCGGGCTGCTGGTCGGGTGGTCGTTGCCGACTTGTATCGGCAAGTCGTTGTCGTTCAAATAGCGCGCCATCTGGAAATCCATCATGGCGATTTGGGAATGGAGCAGCGACGCATGCACCCACTGGCCCTTGCCGGAGACTTCGCGCTCCAGTAGAGCCGTCAAAATACCCAGCGCGGCATACAGACCAGCGCTCATGTCAGCCACTGCCAGCCCGGCGCGTACCGGGCCATGGCCGGGCAAACCTGTCACGGACATCAGCCCGCCCATGCCCTGCACGATCTGGTCGAAGCCGGGGCGACCCGCCAGCGGGCCATCCTGGCCAAAGCCTGAAATACTGGCCAAAATAATCCGTGGATTCACAGCCGCCAAAGATTCGTAGTCAATGCCGAGCTTGGTTTTGACATCGGGCCGCCAGTTTTCAACCAGCACATCGGCGTCTTTCACCAGGCGCATCAACACATCACGCGCGCCTGGTTTTTTCAGGTTGAGCGTCATCGACCGCTTGTTGCGGTTGATGTTCTGAAAGTCTCCGCCCTCGCGGTTGGCGGCAAACATGGCTTCGTTTGGATCAATGCCGGGGGGTGGCTCGATGCGAATCACGTCGGCACCAAAGTCAGTCAGCATGCGCACGCAATTGGGGCCAGCGCGCACGCGGGACAAGTCAAGGACGCGAAACCTGGCCAGCGCGCTGGAAGCCTGAATTTTGGGCATGTTTAGGATTTACGTATATTTATTAAAATGTTATAAATATAAATATACAGCAATAAAAGATACATGGCAACATGAGAAACTCGCATCCATGAAACCCGCCAAAAAGCCTGTGACTCGCGCCAAAACAGCCAAAGCCATCAAGCCTGCGACTGCTGACGCCAAGTTCACCAAGGCCAGCGACAAGATACGCCTGGACATTGAAACCGCCATCAAAGACGGCGCACTGCTGCCAGGCGACCCGATTGACGAAGCCCAGCTGGCCAGCCAGTACAAGGTGTCACGCACGCCGATACGGGAGGCATTGATCCAGTTACAAGCCCAGGGCATGCTGACCAGCTTGCCACGCGGCGGTATGGTAGTGGCCAAGATGGACTTGCAGCAGCTGCTGCAACTATGGGAGCTGCTGGCCGAGCTCGAAGGCGTAGCGGTGCGCCTGGCGTGCCAGCGCATGAGCACCGAGGAGCGCGAAGCCATCGCCCAGCACCATGCCAAAAGTCGCGCTGTGGCCGAGGCCGACGACATGGCGGGCTGGCAACAAAGCAACCTGCAGTTTCACGAGCTGATTTACCGCGCCTGCCGAAACCCCTACCTGCGCCAGGAGGTGCTGCGCATGCGGGCCCGCACTGGCTACTACCGCCGCCACGCCTTTGGCGCGCTGGGTCAGGTCAAGGCCTCATTCGAGCAGCATACCCAGATCGTCGACGCTTTCAACAAAAGCGATGGCGAAGCAGCCGCCCAAGCCATGCTGGCCCACATGCGCCCAGCCAGTGATGCCAAGGGGTTGACAGACTTTATTGTGAATTTGCCGAAGGAACTGCTGGCACGGTGATGCTTATTGCTCTTATTTTAAGAGCTGCTACCGCATGTATCCATTGGTCTGGAGGCTTATTTGGCAGCTAAAAATGGCCTAAAAACCTCCGTAAATCGCGCAAAGTGCCAAAAAGTGCCGCTAAACCATGCCTGACATGGCTTAAAACCGACAAAAAAAAGCTACTACTGAGTTGGGAAATAGACGCGTTGGTATTTATGTGGCAATATTTGGGGGTTAGTTTTTAAACCCCACTATCGATAACGAGATCAACATGAACAACACTACACGCCGCGTATTTTTTATGCAGGTTGCCGCTGGTACTTCGGCGCTGGCAGCAAGCCAAGTCATGGCCCAGGCTCCTGCCATGGTCAATGAAAAAGATCCTGCTGCCGCTGGTTTGGGCTACGTCGCTGACACCACCAAGGTTGATGCCAAGAAATACCCAAAGCACGCCAACGAGCAAATGTGCAGCAATTGCCAGCTGTACGCCGGTAAAGCCAAGGAAGCAGCTGGCCCATGCCCACTGTTTGCTGGCAAGCAGGTCGCGGCCAAAGGCTGGTGCAGCGCTTACGTTAAAAAAGCCGCTTAAGGTTCAACTTGGCTGTCTGGCGCTAGCCAGCTCGCAGGAGCTGCTAGCGCTTTTTGCATTTGATTACGAGGTCAGCCACATGAGCAACGCCAGCAGCCGTTAAGAAAAGGGCAATGCCTTGTGTTTGTTTTGATAGAGCGCACCACACGGCCATCATCAAAAACAAGCCTGAAATCACGTTCCAAAGGTAATCCTTCGGGGCAATCCCTCGACCAGTCATACGGTGATGAACCAACAGCACAAGGACTTCCAAGGCTGTGACGACCATGACCAATTGCAACAGCTTGCCGCTCAGTACCCATTCATCCATGACCGCGTAAGCTGAGTTCACACTTTGGCCAGGCCCAGCAGATGGCCCATGTCCTTGATGAAAATGCGCACATGAGCCATGGGTTTTTTGCGCACCAGCTTTTTATTCATGTAGGACTCAAAAGTCAGTTGCTGAACGTCACGGTCTTCGCACATTTTGACAAAGCGTTCGCGCCGCTTTTCGCTGCCATACCAGAACCACTGCATGACGCCCAGCACGCCAAAAACCAGGCCGTGGGCCTTCATAAAGCGTTTGCGGGCCAGCTTCAGGGTGCTAACGTCACCTGTCTGCAGCAGCTCATGCACCGATTGGGCAGCCAGCTGGCCGCCGTACATGGCGTAGTAAATGCCTTCGCCTGAGGCTGGAGCCACCACGCCAGCAGCGTCGCCTGCCAGCACCACGTCGCGGCCGTTGTCCCAGCGCTTGAGGGGCTTCATGGGCAGCGGCGCCCCTTCACGGCGCAAGACCTCGGCGGTTTCCAGGCCGGCGATTTGCCGCAACTGTCCCACCGCACCGCGCAGTGAAAAGCCTTTGTCGGCGCTTCCGGTACCAATACTCAGCGTATCGCCATGCGGGAACACCCAGCCGTAAAAATCAGGCGACAGCTTGCCCTGGTAGTACACGTCGCAGCGCGTGTCGTCATAGCCCGCAGGTTTGACGGCTGGGGCGCGTACGATCTCGTGGTACGCAAAAACACATTTGGGGTGGCTCGCGCCCGGCACGGTCTGGCGTGCCACTTCAGACCTTGCGCCGTCGGCGCCAATGATGCTGCGCGCGCGAACGCGGGCAGCAAAGCCCCCGGATTTTTGCGCATGTGAGCGTGCTTCAAAATGCACCACAGCCATGCCGTCGGGGTCACGCTCGATGCGTTCAAAAGTGCCAATTCGGCGTACTGCACCGCTGGTTGCAGCGCGCTCGCGAAGCCATTCGTCAAACTCTTCACGATTGACCATGCCCACAAAACCGTTGTCGATAGGAATGTCGACCTGGTTGTTTTTGGGTGAAACCATGCGTGCCGATGTGGCGCGTGCAACCAGCAGTTTGTCGGGGATGGCAAAGTCTTTGATGAGGCGAGGGGGAATTGCGCCTCCACAGGGCTTCACGCGGCCTGCACGGTCAAGCAGCAAGACAGATCGGCCCCTCCGTGCCAGATCATGCGCCGCTGTTGCGCCAGCTGGACCGCCGCCCACAATCACCACGTCAAAAGTTTCTGTCATGCTCATGTTGTTCACCTTTAGTGACTATGCATTACTTGCTAGGGAGAAAGAAGTCGGTTGGTACTGGCTTGCCGGCGCGTCGTTTTTGGCGGGGTTACCCACCCGCCAAGCCAACACCGCAGACAGCACAAACAGTGCTGCCTCAAAGCCAAACACGCTGGCATAGGCCACGCCAGGCGATGTAATCAGCCAGCGCGCGATGTCACTGGCGGCTGTACCCATCAAACCACCAAGGCCAAAAGCCACCGCCTGCGCTGCGCCCCACAGGCCCATGCGCACGCCCTCGCGCGCATGCCGGCCCTGGTTGGCCAAACGCATCATTGAGCTGATGGCACCGATTGAAAACGCACCGTTCGCCACGCCGAGTGCAAAGACGGTTGTCTTGAGCGGCCAGCCAGGCCCAACAAAACCGGCGGCGCTCAAAGCTGACAGTGCCAGGGCTGATGCGATGCAGCCGCCCACACTCCACCCGCGCAAAGAGCCGATATGACGCAGACCGGGCTTGTGTGAGCAGCGGGCGCCCAGCACGCCCGCCAGTGCCACCAATAACATGCCTGCCAGCACGCCGCCGTGCTGCAAGCCAGACAAAGACGTTGACGCACCCGGTGTGAAGCCAAATACGGTGCCAGCAAAGGGCTCCAGAATCAGGTCTTGCGCGCTGTAGGCCAGCATGGAAACAAACACAAAAATAGTGAACTGCCGGGCGGCTGGCTCGGCCCAGACCCCGGCCAGCGCCTGGACAAAGCCGGGTTGTCCCGCTTCGCTGGTCCGAGGCGTTTCAGCTGCCCTCGGCGCATGGCCTTCAAGCCCATAAATGGCGATCAGTGCAAGCACAAAAGCAGCGCTGCAAACCCCTGCGGTGACCAGCACCAGTCTTAGTGGTGAATAAGGATCAAGCAGCTTGCCAGCCAGCCCTGACGTGACCGCAAAGCCAAAAATCATCATCATCCAGACAATCGTTGCGGCCGCTGCGCGCCTGCCTTCGGGTACACGCTTGGCTAGCATGACCAGCAATGACGTGCCACTGGCACTCACGCCCAAGCCGATCACGCAAAACGCCAAAACGGCCAGTGCAATGCCCGCGATACGGTTGCTGGCCATCCATGCCGTAGCCATAGACGCCAGCACACCACCTGAAGCCAGTACTGCCATGCCACCCACGATCCAGGGCGTGCGACGACCGCCCACGTCAGAGCCAAAACCCATGCGTGGTCTGGCTAACTGCACGATGTAATGCAGCGCCACCAAGAAGCCGGGCAGCAGTGCAGGCAAAGCCAGCTCGACCACCATGACCCGATTCAGCGTTGAGGTGGTCAGGACCACCATGGCACCCAGCGCCGCCTGTACCAGGCCGACACGCACGATCTGCAGCCAGCCAAATGGGATCATGCGCTGACTCCCGGCAAGCCTGCAGACAGGCTTCGCAATGCAAATGCGCTGATCATCATGCCCGCGACAAACAGCGGCACACCAAAGCCGCTGTACCACAGCGCACGCTGCGTGACGCTGGCCAAAAACCGCCACATCATCATGAGCTGGAGCACAACCAGAGCGGCAATGGCCAGTGCATGCCAGGGGCGTTCCCAGCCCAGCAGCAACACGATCACTACCAGCTGCGACACCACCATCACGGCGCATGCCACGCGGGCAGCATTTTGAACGCCCAATTGAACGGGCAGGGAGCGCACGCCCATCTGGCGATCACCCTCTACGGCTTTAAAGTCATTGAGCGTCATGATGCCGTGGGTGCCCACGCTGTATAGCGCCGCCAACAGCAGTGAACGGCTGTCAGGCATGATTCCGCCAGCCATCACAGCCGCACCGGTTACCCAGGCAATCCCTTCGTAGCTGAAACCGCAAGCAGCGTTGCCCCACCAACCATTTTCTTTCAGGCGCACGGGCGGCGCACTGTAGGCCCAGGCGAGCAGAAGCCCCACCATCGCTGCCCCAAAGCCCCAAGGCCCCAGCACGGTCGCCACCAGTAATGAAATCATGGTCCACAGCACCGCCAGATACAAACCCCAGCGCCCAGGCATTCGGCCTGAAGGAATCGGCCTTTGCGGCTCGTTGATGGCATCCACATGGCGGTCAAACCAGTCATTCACCGCTTGGCTGGTGGCGCAAACGAATGGTCCGGCCAGAGCGACGCCAACGACGGCCAGTATCCATTTGCCCTGCATGGCCATCCCGGAAGCCACCACGCCGCAAGTGAATGCCCACATGGGCGGAAACCACGTGATCGGCTTGAAAAGCTCAGCCACGGTAGACAGGCTGGGCCTGGGGTTGATTACAGACATAGTTGTATTATTTGATTGACAATGTATAGTGTCAACTATTATTTACACTGACATTGAATTTCAGCTCCGTCGAGCGGTTCAAGAGTTCAGTGCTGCAAATCAACCACAGCATGGCTGCCATCCAATTCATGCTGCGGGCCAGGGTCTATCGTGACCTGTTGGCCGCCAAATGGATGAAGGGGATGTGATGACGACATCAAACAATGCCATGACTTTTTCACAGTCGCTGTCAGAGTGGGCGCCTGAACTGGCGCAGACCATGGTCAGTCTGGGCGGTGACATTGCACTTGTGCTCGACCAACACGGCATCGTGCGCCGCGTAGACCAGCGTGCATCAACACCTCTGGCCAGTGATGCCAACACCTGGATAGGCCAGCGCTGGACGGACACGGTCACCCTTGAGAGCAAGCCCAAGCTTGAACGTCTGATTGCCGAGGCTTCGGCTGATTGCGCAACGCGCAAACGCGAGGTCAATCACTCGGCTGACAACGGCACAACCATCGCCGTAGCCTACACCGCCATGCGGCTAGGAACGGGCGGTCCCATTTTGGCTGTGGGGCGTGACTTGGGCATCAGCGCTGCGTTGCAGCAACGCTTTTTGGGTGCGCAGCAAGAAATGGAGCGCAACTACAGTCGCGCGCGCCAGTCTGAAGCGCGTTACCGGCTGCTTTTTCAGGTGGCTACCGATGCCGTTATTGTTGTTGACGGCACAACGCTTTGCATTGTTGAGGCCAACCAGAGTGCGACCGACTTGTTTGACCTGACGGCGGCGCAGGTGGTTGGACAGAACGCTGAGTTTGCGTTTGAGCGCGAGTCGCGTCGCGTGATGACAGCTGGCCTGAAGGCAGCCCTGAGCAGCGGACAGTCCACACAAACACGCACCTTTTTGCGCGGCAAGGCTCGCAGCGCTTGTGTGACGGCCACACCCTTCAAGGTGCTGGACACCACACAGTTGCTGGTGCGAATTCGCACGACCGAACAATTGGCCACCTCCAGCGATCTGGGTGCTACGCTGGCGCGACTGGTTGACAGTGCCACGGAAGGTGTGGCCGTGACGGATGTTGACGGTTGCGTTCTGGTGGCGAACCCGGCATTTCTAAAGCTGGTGGAAGCTAGCACAGAGGCTTCAGTCAGAGGCCGGCCTTTGTCCGACTGGATCAGTCTGCCAAATGAACCCTTCACCGCGCTGCTGCATCAGGTCAAGCAGGAGGGCATGACTGACTATGCGCAGTCGCAGGTGATGCTCAGCAACGCCTTACTCAAACCGGTTGAAGTTGCCGCAACGCTACTCAGTGAAATTGACCCGCCCTGCATTGGCTTCAGTGTGCGGCTGGTTGCTACGGCCAACGGTGATGTGTCTGCCACGGTAGAGCCGGTGCAGGCAGCTGTCAAGGTGCTGTGCGATCAGGTGGGCAGTCAGGCTCTGCCAGAGCTGATGAGGCGCGCCGCAGACATGTTGCAGCGTAACTTTATTCGCCTGGCGATGGAGCGCGCAGGAGCCGATCTGAACAAGGCCGCGACGATTTTGGGCATTAACCGGCAGCAGCTTGAGATGTTGTACCAGCCTGGCACTGGGACGCAAAGTAACGGGTGACAGGCTGCCCGATGCACAGGCTGAACGGATTTAGCTGGTTGTTTCAGACAGGGCATCGCCCACGCCAAAACGCCTGAGCTTGACGTAAAGACTTTGTCGCGAGAGGCCCAGCATTTCTGCCGCTGCAGCGCGGTTGTCGCCTGTCAGCTCAAGTGCTGCCTCGATGCACAGCTCTTCAATCAGATCGGTGGTTTCCCGAACGATATCGCGTAAAGGAACACGGCCGACTAGCTCGGTCATCTGACCGGGTGAACGTGGCATGTCCTTGCCCGCAACCTGTGTCTCGCCCATCAGGCGTCTGCCGACGTCGCGAATGGTGAAAGCCAGACACGCCTGGTCTCCAGTGCCAACGGATACTGCTGAAATCTCAACATCAGCTTTGGCACCATACTCACCCTGCATCGTAGTGGCATACAAACGCACCGCACCGCGCTGCTTTAAATTTGACACCAGCACATTCATGTCCACTCCGCTACGACCCAGCCATTTTTGAAGCGACTCACCGCGAACCAGCGCGTCGCTGGCAAGCTGGGTCAGCTCCAGAAAAGCGCGATTTACCGACTGAACGCGACCCTCAGCATCGGTCATTGCAAATGCGTCGGGGGCGTTTTCCAGCGCTTTGAGCAGTAACTGGGTCGCGCTGTTTTCGCTGGATTCAACCTGGGGACCGGTAGAGTTGATACGCAACAGCAGGTGGGTGGAATTCTCTTGCCTGAACAGCGATCCCGACAATGAAAACGCCTCGGCCAAGCCATCAAAACAAACGGTGATGGGATCAGCACGACCATTACTGCGCAACGCGGCAAACAGCTGCTGTACGCCCGGAACACTCAAGGAGTCCAGACTGTCAGCAAATGTCCAGCCTGCGGTACGTGCCCTGTCACCGAGAAGCTTGTAGGCAGCGGGATTGGCTTCTTCGAGTTTTTCTGAAGTGGCATCCAGAATCAGCACGGCCTCCGACGCCACCTGAAATAACAGTCGGTAGCGGGTCTCAACATGGCGTAAGCGCCAGTAATCTCTCTCCATTGACAACTGTGCACTGACAAGGCGCTGCTGCAAAGCCACTTGCGAACGCAGGTCCCGCCCGAATGCGACCGAATGCCGGCGTCCAGCCTCGCGCCTGATCGGCACAATCGTGTACGAAAGCGCCAGGTCGGCCTTGTTGACCGAGGGGTGGTTAATATGCCGCCACTTGGAACTGCCCCCTTGTGCCGCTTCCTTGAGCATTTCCTGAACTTTGGGTTGACTTTCAACCGTGACGGTTTGAAGCCAAGGCTTGCCCAGCCAGTCCGCGTCTGCGTGTTCTTTGAGTTCATCGCTGGCAAAAGCCATGTCCTGAATGACACCGGCTTCATCCAGAATAAGTGCGACATCAGCTGCAGCCGAAATCAGCGAGGCCGCAGTTTCCGCGTCCAGTCCTGCCAAAAACTGTTCGGGCTGATCAAAATGCCCAAGAACATTTTCTTTAGTCAACTGTAGGGTGGCATTCATTAAGTAGAGGGGGTTTTCGGCAAATCGCTGCTTTTGGGTTTACCCGACGATTGTGCCGCAACAAGTCGAGCGGCCAAAGTCGGGGCCTGCGCACCGTCGGTGGATGCTGCATCCGCGTTGACATAAGAAACGTACTCGGGATGAGCCAGAAACAAAGGTCCGCCAACAAGAATGCTGATGGCCGAGTTCAGTGCAGATTTTCGAATCTGTTTGATGCATTCAGCCAACGCGTCAAGCCGCGTGGCGTCGCCAAGTGAAAACCCCACCACATCGAACCACTCGCTTTGCACCATCATCACTGGATCGGCTCCCGCTTCCCAAGGGCCGCCACCAACATCCCAGCCAGCCCGTCGGAAAAACTCAGACACCATCACCAGGCCAAAAGTGTGTTGTTCTCCCGGGGCCGGCAGCAGCAGGGCTCGCCGACCATTGGCCTTGTGATGAGACTGGCTAAACGCGGGACTCAGCTCGCGCAAAACCTGATGCAATCGGCCCAGTCCAAGCGTGACTTCTGTGAAGTCGCACAAGTCTTCTTCCCACAACTCGCCCAGATACCGTGCAACAGGGGCCAGCAGGTCGGTATAAATTGTTTCCACCGATACACCGCTGCTGCGCATGGTTTCAATGCATGCGTGGGCTACGTTTTCATCAGGCGCAAGCACCAGTTTTGCGAAAGCGGTGACATCCTCAGCGCTGACTTTGGGGCTTGAAGACGGCGCAACGGCGAGGCAGTCCTCTGCCGTCGGATGAGCAAGCATCAAACGCGGAATGATTTCGTGCTCTATGGCACGCGAAAGTACAGCAAGCCGTAGTTCAACTGCCTCTCTATTTGCATCCGTTGCTATGCGCGCCAGTGCCTGGCTGCCGTTGGTATAGGTTTGGCTGACAGCTTCAGAATCTACAGACCTGTTCGCTGGGCTGGATTCACTGGATGTGATTGCCTGGTTGTTGGTGTAAGCGTTCATCGATTTGTCTCCTGGCGTCTACTATGTAGATTCCCTTGGCGGTTTTAGCGCTACAGCTCCGAACAATATCGTTGCATTTTTACGCTGCTTGTCATGAATACGCTTTACGTCGCCCGAAAGCGATATCGACGCGGGACCTCTATTTTGTAGGCCAAAAGCACGCCAGCTTGTCATCTCGCATCGGGTTGTACATGCTGCCACTGAATTGGTCAACCTAGTCTTTACTTACTTTGATGATCTTTTGAATTTAAAAGTGACTTTAGCGCGCACCATAAAAATGTCAATTTAAATTTACGTCAATATAAGTTGACACTTTCCAAAAGCACGGTTAAATTGGGGGCATGCAGAGTTACAACGAGACAAAACGGGCGCCTTTATACACGGCCGAACAGAGGCTAAAGCGTGACGCATCTGTCTGGACGCTGGTTCAAGGGGTGTTGGCTCCGGTGCAGTTTTTGATCTTTTTGGTCAGTCTGGGTCTGGTGCTCCGGTTCTTGGCAACTGGCGCGGGGCAAGACCTTGCTACAGGCTCCGTGGTGGTGAAAACCGTGGCTCTATACACCATCATGGTGACCGGTTGTATTTGGGAAAAAGTAGTTTTTGATTGCTATCTGTTTGCTCCCGCTTTTTACTGGGAGGACATGTTCAGCATGCTGGTGCTTGCGCTGCACTCGGCTTATTTGGTGGCTCTGTTGACGAACAGCTTGGGCGCGGACGCGCTGATGTACCTGGCCCTGGCGGCCTATGCAGCGTATGTGATCAACGCTGCACAGTTCATTTTGAAATTGCGCGCCGCAAGACTGGGCCAGGCCCGGTTGAACGCACTCGCAAACCAGAGTGCGACAGCATGAATGCCGTCATTCCTATTCGAAGTGCTTCGGCCATTGGCTGCGCCGATGCTCCGGTGCTCAAGGAGCGTGGTCAGCGCGAAGTGTTTTGCGGTCTGACGGGCATCATCTGGTTGCATCGCAAGATTCAGGATGCTTTTTTCCTGGTGGTTGGTTCACGCACCTGTGCACACTTGATTCAGTCGGCCGCAGGCGTGATGATTTTTGCCGAGCCGCGTTTTGCCACCGCCATCATTGACGAACGCGATTTGGCTGGATTGGCCGATGCCAATACCGAACTGGACCGTGTCGTGACCCGCTTGCTGGAGCGCCGCCCGGAGATCAAGTTGCTGTTTCTGGTTGGGTCTTGTCCGTCAGAAGTCATCAAATTGGACCTTGCACGGGCTGCATCGCGGCTGTCGACAAGCTTTTCGCCAAAAGTGAGGGTGCTGAATTATTCGGGCAGCGGCATCGAGACCACGTTTACTCAGGGCGAGGACGCCTGCCTGGCCAGCATGGTGCCCGTGCTCCCCAACGCCGATGCGACATTTGATGCGCCGGACTTGCTGGTCGTTGGCAGTCTGGCGGATGTCGTCGAAGACCAGTTCGCCCGGCTGTTCAAACAGATGGGAATTGGGCGTGTTCGATTCTTCCCGCCCCGTCAAGCCAATGATTTGGCCGCGATTGGACCAAACACGCGGTATTTGCTTGCGCAACCCTTTTTGGCAGACACAGCAAAGGCTTTAGAGGCACGTGGCGCGCAACGGATTGCAGCGCCTTTTCCGCTGGGAATCGAGGGCACAACCCAATGGTTATGGGCGGCAGCAGCTCTGTTTGATGTCGCAAAAGATCATTTTGATGAAGTGACTGAACCCGCTCGCCAACGTGCCAGTGCGGCTGTGGCTCGTCAGCGGACATTACTGGCCGGCAAGCGCATCTTTTTCTTTCCGGATTCTCAACTTGAAATTCCCCTGGCCCGGTTTTTATCGCGCGAACTGGGTATGGATCTGGTCGAAGTGGGCACGCCTTATCTGCACCGCCAGCATATGGCCGAAGAACTGGCATTGCTGCCAGGCGGGACTTTTTTGTCTGAAGGTCAGCATGTTGAAAACCAGCTGGACCGTTGTCGCGCTGCTCAACCTGACATTGTTGTGTGCGGCCTTGGGCTGGCCAATCCTCTGGAATCCGAAGGCCTGACGACCAAATGGGCCATCGAACTGGTGTTCACCCCGATACAGGGCTACGACCAAGCGGCGGATTTGGCTGAGCTGTTCAGTCGACCGTTGGTGCGTCGCCTTAAATTGGCTGCATAGGAGCTACAGATGCAGCTGACCCTCTGGACATACGAAGGCCCCCCCCACGTAGGAGCGATGCGCGTCGCGACTGCCATGGAGGACGTGCACTACGTGCTTCACGCGCCCCAAGGCGACACCTACGCTGATTTGCTGTTCACGATGATTGAGCGCCTGCCCAAGCGCCCACCCGTGACCTACACCACTTTTCAGGCGCGCGACTTGGGTGGTGACACCGCAGAGCTGTTTAAGACAGCCGCACGGGAAGCCTTTGAACGCTTTAAGCCTAAAGCCATGCTTGTTGGCGCGTCATGCACGGCTGAGCTGATTCAGGACGATCCAGGTGGTCTGGCCAAGGCGCTTGATTTGCCGATCCCGGTAGTTGCGCTTGAACTCCCGAGCTATCAGCGCAAGGAAAACTGGGGCGCGTCAGAGACTTTTTATCAATTGGCGCGGTCGCTGGCCCGGCCAAAAACACAAGGAACGAACAGCGGACGCAAGTCCTGCAATATTCTTGGCCCGACCGCGTTGGGTTTCAGGCATCGTGACGACTTGCGCGAAATCACGGGTCTGCTGGGCCAATTGGGTATTGACATCAATGTCGTTGCCCCGTTGGGCGCAATGCCTGCAGACATGGCGCGCTTGGGTGATGCTGATTTCAACGTGGTTCTTTATCCTGAAATCGCTTCAGTGGCTGCCCAATGGCTCACGCGCACATTCGGCCAGCCCGCGACCAAAACGGTGCCCATCGGCTCTGGTGCCACACGCGACTTCGTCAACGAAGTTGCGCAATTGGCCGACATCGATGCCAGCAAGGTCGCTGCGTTGCTGGCCAGCGCAGATGCCAGAGCTCCCTGGTATGCCAAGTCAGTTGACTCTACCTACCTGACCAACAAGCGCGTGTTTGTGTTTGGCGACGCCACGCATGCCGTCGCTGCCGCGCGTATTGCCAGCCGCGAACTGGGTTTCACAGTGGTCGGCTTGGGCACTTACAGCCGCGAACATGCACGGGAGGTGCGCGAGGCTGCCAAGCTGTATGGCATTGAGCCCTTGATCACCGACGACTATCTGGAAGTTGAGGCCAAAGTGGCAGAGCTGCAACCCGAGCTTGTGCTGGGCTCACAAATGGAGCGGCATATTGCGAAGCGTTTGGGCATACCATGCGCCGTGATTTCTGCGCCTGTGCATGTGCAGGACTTCCCGGCGCGCTACTCACCCCAAATGGGTTTTGAAGGTGCCAACGTCATGTTCGACACCTGGGTGCATCCTCTGATGATGGGTCTGGAAGAACACCTGATTGGCATGTTTCGGGGTGATGCGGAATTTCATGAAGACGCCAGCCCATCACATCTCGGGAAATCAGCGATCGTCAGCAAAGCTGCCGTTGAGGTTGAAGCCAGCGAAGCTATTTCAAGCGCAGCCAAAACGTCAGCCGAGGCCATTGGACAGGTTGGCCACGCGGTTTGGGGGGCTGATGCGGAGAAAGAACTGAAAAAAATTCCGTTTTTCGTCCGCGGTAAAGCCAGACGGAACACCGAGCAATACGCCAAAGATATGGGTTTGCACACCATTACGCTAGAGACACTTTACGATGCCAAAGCTCATTTCAGCCGCTGATCGCGTGAGCCATCACGCTGGTAATACTGCGCCGATGCGTGTGGTACTGGTCACCATGGATAGCCACCTGGCCAGTGCCGCCGAGCGTGCCAACCAGGCGCTTCGCAAAACCATGCCGGGTCTGAGCTTCAGCGTGCATGCCGCAGCTGAATGGGGCGATGATGCCCAAGCGCTGGCACGCTGCCAGGCTGATATTGCCCGTGGCGACATTGTGATCGCCACCATGCTTTTTATGGAAGACCATTTCTTGCCGATCCTGCCCGCGCTCAAGGCGCGCCGGGACCATTGCGATGCGATGGTGTGCGCCATGTCCGCCGCCGAAGTGACCAAACTCACCCGGATGGGGAAATTCGACATGTCTGCCCCGGCCACTGGCGCACTGGCGTTTCTAAAGCGCCTGCGTCCTAAGCCACAGGCTAAAGCTGACGGCAGCGAAGCGAAAGGATCACAAGCCACCGCGGGTGCCCAGCAAATGAAGATGCTGCGGCGTTTGCCCAAGATACTGCGCTTCATCCCGGGCACGGCGCAAGACGTTCGGGCGTACTTTTTATGTCTTCAGTATTGGCTCGCTGGCTCACAGGAAAACATGGCCAGCTTGGTGCACTTTTTGGTTGATCGTTACGCCAACGGTCCGCGCCAGTCGATGCGTGGTTTGACCAAGCCCCAAGACCCAGTCGATTATCCGGAAATTGGTGTCTATCATCCCAAAATGACGCACACTGCATCCAGCAACTGCATGGCGGACACGCTGGACGCGCTTCCTATGGTCGCTACAACAGGCAAGCGCGGCACCGTTGGCTTGCTGCTGATGCGCTCGTATGTATTGGCGAATAATGCCGATCATTACAACGGTGTCATCACCGCGCTTGAGGCTCGCGGTTTGCGCGTCATTCCTGCGTTCGCCACCGGACTGGATCAACGCCCGGCTATCGATACCTTCTTCTACCGAGACGGTCGCCCCACGATTGATGCGCTGGTGTCCCTGACAGGTTTTTCATTGGTCGGCGGCCCAGCTTACAACGACTCCAAAGCCGCAGAAGATATTTTGGCCAAGCTGGATGTCCCTTACCTCGGCGTCACCCCTGTTGAGTTTCAAACTCTGGATCAGTGGGGCGGCTCAGCGCGTGGCTTGCTGCCGGTTGAGGCCACGATGATGGTCGCCATTCCAGAGCTTGATGGCGCTACAGGCTCTATGGTCTTTGGTGGTCGCGGCAGTGCCGAACACATCACCTGTACGGGCTGCGCGCATGCCTGCACCTTCAAAAATACAGTTGATGCGCATGATATGCACAGTTGCATCGAGCGCGCCGATATGCTGGCTGCCCGCGTGGGCAAGCTGGTTGATCTGCGCCGGTCAGAAAGAGCTGAACGAAAAATTGCAGCGGTCGTGTTTAACTTCCCGCCCAACGCAGGCGCGACCGGCACCGCAGCTTTCTTATCTGTCTTTGAGTCGCTCTTCAACGTCATGACCGCGATGAAGCGCGAAGGCTACACCGTGGATGTGCCTCCAAATGCTGACGCGTTGCGCGAAGCCATCATCACCGGCAATGCCGCGCTTCACGGCGCCATGGCCAATGTGCACACCAAAATCAGTACCGACGACCATGTACGTCGCGAAAAGCATCTCAAGGAAATTGAAGCCCAATGGGGCTCTGCACCTGGCAAGCAGCAAAGCGATGGCTCCAGCATATTTGTTCTGGGTGAGCGCTTTGGCAATGTGTTTGTCGGTATTCAGCCGGCCTTCGGTTATGAAGGCGACCCGATGCGCCTTCTGTTTGAAAGTGGCTTTGCGCCGACGCATGCATTCTCCGCGTTTTATCGCTGGTTGCGTGAAGATTTTGGCGCGAACGCTGTGCTGCACTTTGGCACACACGGCGCGCTCGAATTCATGCCTGGCAAGCAAAACGGCATGACTGCCAAGTGCTGGCCTGACCGGTTGATCGGCGACCTGCCCAACATGTACTTGTATGCGTCCAACAATCCGTCCGAGGGCACCATCGCCAAACGTCGCGCGGCTGCCACATTGATCAGTTACCTCACACCTCCTGTTGCGCAAGCTGGCCTCTACAAAGGTCTGGTCGAGATCAAGGACATGCTGGAGCGCTTTCGCGGACTGGAGCCCGAGGCACAGGCCGAGCGTGATGAACTGGCCGTGATGATTCAGTGTCAGGCAGCCGCGTTGGAACTGGCGGAGATAGAGCCCGCCTGGGGTGCCCATGCCGATGCGCGAATCACGCAACTCAATAACGATGTGCTCGAAGTTGAGTACACACTTATCCCCTATGGCCTGCATGTGGTGGGGCAAGCGCCAAGCCCGGCAGAACGAGTTGATTTGCTGCTGTCCTGCGCGGAGGCATCGCACGGCGCACGGCCTGAGCGGACCTTGATCGAAGCGCTGGTGGCGGGCGAGCGCCCCGAAAAATTGTCAAACGACGCACAGCAGTTGGCCATGCTCAACGGGTTGGCTGCGACCGACAAGTTAATGGCTCAAGATCATGAAATTGATGGCATTCTGCACAGTCTGGATGGCCGTTTCCTTCGCCCGGCGCCCGGTGGTGACTTGCTTCGTACTCCGGCCATCCTGCCAACGGGACGCAACCTTCACGGCTTTGACCCTTTTCGCATCCCAAGCACTTACGCCGTGATGGACGGTGCGCGGCAGGCTGAACGGTTGTTGCAAAAGCACATGGCCGATGGTCACGCTTTCCCTGAAAGCATTGCGATGGTTTTGTGGGGCACCGACAATCTGAAAAGCGAAGGCGGGCCCATTGCACAGGTGCTGTCGTTGATGGGGGCCAAGCCCCGTTTTGACAGCTACGGTCGTCTGGCCGGAGCCGAGCTGATTCCCCTTGAGAAAATGACACGCCCCAGAGTAGACGTGGTCATCACGCTGTCTGGAATCTTTCGCGATTTGTTACCACTACAAATAAAGTTGTTAGCGGAGGCGGCCTTCATGGCAGCGAGCGCTGATGAGCCACTGGATAAAAACTATATCCGCAAGCATGCGCTGGCCTTTCAGGCTGAGCATGGCGGCGATCTGGAAACCGCCTCGTTGCGCGTTTTTGGCAACGCTGAAGGTGCCTACGGTTCAAACGTCAACAGCCTGATAGACAACAGCCGCTGGGGAGATGGCGATGAACTGGCTGAGACCTACAGCAGACGAAAAGGCTTTGCCTATGGCCGAGCTGGCCGACCCGTACAGCAGGCCAAGTTGTTGCAAAGCGTGCTGTCAGGCGTGCAACTTGCCTACCAGAATCTGGACTCGGTCGAGCTTGGCGTCACCACTGTTGATACCTACTTTGACACATTGGGCGGTATCAGTCGAGCCATCAAGCGGGCCAAGACCAACAAAGAAGGTGTTAGTGCAGAAATGGCACCTGTCTACATTGGTGACCAGACCCGTGATGCCAACGGCGGCGGCACCGTCCGCACGCTGACCGAGCAAGTGGCGCTTGAAACTCGTACCCGCATGCTCAATCCCAAGTGGTATGAAGGCATGCTCAAGCATGGCTACGAAGGCGTACGGCAAATTGAAGTGCATGTCACCAACACCATGGGCTGGTCGGCGACTACTGGCCAGGTGCAGCCTTGGGTATACGAGCAACTCAGCCAGACTTTCATGCTCGACCCTGCCATGCGCGAGCGCTTGGCCCAGCTTAACCCCACCGCTTCAGCGCGAGTTGCCAACAGATTGATTGAGGCGTCTGATCGCAAATTCTGGACACCCGATGCGGCCATGCTTGCTGCATTGCGGCGTGCAGGCGAAGAGCTCGAAGACCGGCTCGAAGGTGTATTTTTTGATTCTAAAGAAGGAGCTCCCGCATGAGCACGACAACAGTTCCGTTCCCCAGCATTAAAAGCCGAGGCGAACGTACCAAAATTCAACTCGACGGCGAGGGTAGTTTGCAGGTCCAGCTTGACCCTAACCTGAAGATTGGTAACGCCAAAGTATTTGCCATTTATGGCAAAGGCGGCATTGGCAAAAGCACCACGTCGTCCAACCTGTCCGCAGCCTTTTCAAAAATGGGTAAGCGGGTGCTTCAAATTGGTTGCGATCCAAAGCACGATTCGACGTTCACCCTGACCAAAAAAATGCTCCCCACTGTGATTGACGTGCTGGAGTCGGTGGATTTTCACGCTGAAGAATTGCGTGTTGAAGATTTTGTTTTTCCGGGCTACAACGGGGTGATGTGTGTTGAGGCGGGCGGCCCGCCGGCAGGCACGGGCTGTGGCGGCTATGTGGTGGGTCAAACCGTCAAGCTGCTCAAAGAGCACCACCTGCTGGAAGACACCGACGTGGTGATTTTTGATGTGCTGGGTGATGTGGTGTGCGGCGGTTTTGCTGCACCACTGCAGCATGCCGATCGCGCACTGATCGTCACTGCCAACGACTTTGATTCCATTTTTGCGATGAACCGAATCGTGCAGGCAATTGGGGCCAAGGCCAAAAACTACAACGTGCGTTTGGGCGGCGTGATTGCTAACCGCAGCAGGGACACCGACCAGATTGACAAGTACAACAACAAAATTGGCCTGAAGCTGGCTGCGCACTTCCCCGACCTGGATGTGATTCGCCGCAGTCGCCTTAAAAAATCCACTTTATTTGAGATGGAATATTCGCCCGAACTTGAAGCCGTGCAAAAAGAGTACATGCGCTTGGCAGCATCGCTCTGGCTGGGAACAGAACCGTTAAATGCTGTTCCTATGAAGGACCGCGATATCTTCGACCTGTTGGGTTTTGATTGAAAGACAGCAACGTGGACACAGCGACCTACACCAGCAGACGCAGCCAGATCGAAGACTACTTTGATCGCACAGCGGTGCAAGCCTGGGAGCAACTCACGTCTGATGCACCTGTCGGCCGCATCCGCACGACAGTACGTGCTGGGCGCACCAAGATGCGCGGTACGTTGCTGTCGTGGTTGCCCGAGGACATGCGTGGGCGTAGAGTTTTGGACGCTGGTTGTGGCACAGGCGCATTGGCTGTTGAGGCTGCGCGCCGGGGTGCCGATGTTGTCGCCATCGACTTGTCGCCCAAGCTGGTGGAATTAGCACGTCAGCGGATGCCTGAATCGTTCAAACACGGCTCTTTGGCATTTCGCAGCGGCGACATGCTGGACGCCAAACTTGGCAACTTTGATCACGTTGTTGCGATGGATTCCATCATTCACTACGAAACTAAAGACGCAGTAGCTGCTTTGTCGCGCTTGGCTGAACGTACCTCAACGTCAATTGCATTCACATTCGCGCCACGCACCCCCCTGCTGGCTGTCATGATCTCCATAGGCAGGCTGTTGCCAAGAACCAACCGCGCGCCCTGGTTAGAACCGATGGCAAGAGAAAATCTCTTGCAACTGATGGCACAAGACACGGGACTCAAAACTTGGCAACATAGCCGAGATGAGCGTGTGTCGAGTGGCTTTTACAAATCACAAGCGATGGAGTGGACGCGGTTGTGAAAATCCCAAGCTTTAAAAACGGCATTCGCCGCCTTCCCATGCAGTACCTGCCATTTGCAGATGCGGCAAGTGCGGGCTTGCCGATGGGTCGACTGCTGCGGCTATCCCTGTTTCAGGTGACAGTCGGCATGTCGGCTGCCCTGATGGTTGGCACACTCAATCGGGTGATGATTGTTGAGTTGGGTGTTGCGGCATGGCTGGTCGCGCTCATGGTGGCGATTCCTCTGCTGGTAGCGCCGTTTCGGGCTGTCACGGGTTTTCGATCAGACACCCACCGGTCTGCTTTCGGGTGGCGGCGTGTGCCCTTCATCTGGACGGGCACGATGCTTCAGTTCATGGGACTGACCTTCATGCCATTTGCATTGCTGGTGTTGACAGGGCAAGGCGATATACGTACGCCCGATTGGCTGAACCAGGCCATTGCTGGCTTGTCATTTTTATGTGTGGGCATAGGCTTGCAAACCTCGCAGACGGCTGGTTTGGCGCTTGCCACGGATCTGGCCGATGAGCCCACCCGTCCCCGGGTTGTGGCGCTGATGTACGTTATGTTGCTGCTGGGTATGGTCGGTAGCAGTTTTGTCTTCAGTTTGATGCTGCAAGACTTCACGCCTAAAAAAATGATTCAGGTCATACAGGGTCATGCAGTTCTGACGCTGGTTCTGAACGCGATTGCGCTTTGGAAGCAGGAGGCACGTGACCCGGTGCGAGCCGCAGCACTTAAATTGGAACCTGTGCCTGTCTTCAAGGATGCCTGGCAGCGTTTCATCAGCAACGGTAAGGCACGCCGGTTTCTGGCCATGGTGGCCTTGGGTACCGCCGCTTTCAACATGCAGGATATTGTCCTGGAGCCCTACGGCGGCGAGATTCTCAAACTCACTGTCAGCGCGACTACTCTGCTGACGGCGCTATTGGCCAGCGGCTCGCTGGTAGCGTTTGCCGTGGCCTCCCGCAAGCTGTCTCAGGGCATTGACCCCTGCCGATTGGCTGCATACGGCGTAGTGTGCGGCTTGCCTGGGTTCTCAGCGGTCATTTTTGCTGCTCCGCTGGACGCCACCTGGCTGTTTTATCTTGGTGTTTTTTGCATCGGCTTTGGTGCCGGGCTATTTTCTGTCAGCACCTTGGCAGCGGCCATGGGCATGGAGCGCAAAGAGTTTGTCGGCCTGGCGCTTGGTGCCTGGGGCGCTGTTCAGGCCACTTCCGCAGGAATCTCGATTGCCTTTGGTGGCGCGGCGCGAGACTTTGTGTCCAGCTTGGCCCTGCACGGCTCGCTCGGTCCCGCGTTGGCGGTCCCCGTTACGGGTTACAGCTTCGTCTACTACACCGAGATTTGTCTGCTGTTTGTCACCCTCGTAGCCATTGGCCCGCTGGTACGGCGTGCCAGTTTGCCGTCTGCCAGTCAGCCCACAAAAAATGAACGTTTTGGCTTGGCTGACTTGCCGGGCTGAGAGATTTTCAGCAAGTCCTTAACTGTTTTAACCGTTATCAAGCAACCGCAACCGCATTTTTAGGAGTCCCACCATGCAACAAATAGGCGCCATCACAGGATATCTCGATCTGGCCCAGATCATTTTGTACATGTTCTGGCTGTTCTTTGCCGGCATCATTTTCTATCTGGTGCTTGAAAACCACCGCGAAGGCTATCCGATGGAGTCTGAAGGCCCGCCCGGCTCAGCCACCATCACGGGCTGGCCCATTCCTGCACCCAAGACGTTCAAGCTAGCAAGCGGCAAAGAGGTCACTGTGCCCGAGCTGAACCGTCCAGAGCCGCCACAAAACACGCGTCGCGACGGCGCGTCTTATGGCAACCCTTACATTCCAACCGGTGACGTGATGACGTCTGGCGTAGGTGCAGGTGCTTACACCATGCGCGCTGATGTGCCCGACATGGACTTGCACGGCCACCCCATCATCAGGCCTTTGCGTGTGCTCGATGGATTTGATGTGTCCAAAAACGATACCGACCCGCGCGGCTTGCCTGTCGTCGGCACAGACAACAAAGTCGCTGGTAGGGTTGTGGACATGTGGGTTGACACCTGCGAGATGATGTTTCGCTTCATTGAAGTAGAGCTGAATGCCGAAAACGGAGGTCGCCGCATCCTGCTGCCAGTACCTTTTGCCCGCATTAAATCGGGCAGCGTCAAGGCGCACAGCATTTACGCCGCCCAATTTTCGAACGTGCCTGCTACCAAAAGCCCTGACCAGGTCACGCTTTTGGAAGAAGAAAAAATCAGTGCCTACTACGGCGGCGGAACACTTTACGCAGATCCAACGCGTGCGGAGCCGCTGCTGTGAACGTTCAGGGCAACGGACACGAGCATGAGTTTGAAGCAGCTTATGGGCTGCCCGAGCCCTTGCCAAAAGGCGAAAGTATTTTGTGGCAAGGCGCGCCAGATTTTTATGATCTGGCAGTGCGGGTTTTTCACCTGAAAAAAGTGGCAGTGTATTTCGTGGTGCTGATGATCGTCAGGGGTACATTTTTGTATTCGTCTGACGCATCGCCCGTGACCATCCTGGCGGGCGTCTTGCTGGTGGTGGCGCTGGGGTTAACGGCCATGGCCGCTTTGGGCATATTGGCCTGGCTTACGGCTCGCACTACAGCCTACACCCTGACTGACCAGCGCGTGGTCATGCGCATCGGCATCGTGCTGACGCTGACCTTCAATTTGCCACTCAGGCGGATTGAAACCGCTGGACTGTTGCTGACTGGCAAAGGCTTTGGCGATATTCCTTTGGCCCTGAGCGGCGGTGACCGGATTGGCTGGCTGAATTTGTGGCCGCACGCAAGGCCATGGCGCCTTGGCAAGCCAGAACCGATGCTGCGTTGCATACCGCAGGCTCAAGCGTTTGCCGCCACATTGCAAAAAGCATGGACACAAGCCACCGGTAAAACCAGCGCGTCGGTCCATGCGCAGAGCGAGATTGACAGTGCCAATGCTGACTTTTGGCAAACCAACGTATTGACCAACAAACCTGTCTGATGAACATGTCCAGCACAGCTTTTTCAAATCCTATGCCGACACGCACCACTGACACTTTTCCGCGCTGGGTACTCTGGTCGGTCGCGGGCTTGCTCGCGTTCACGATAGGAGCTGTGGCTTTGGTTCGGATCACAGGCAATGGCCCCGACCAACTGGCCGCTGCCACCGCGGTCGAAAGACTGCTGCGCTTTGAAGACAGAGCGGGTGGAGGTGTTGCGGTGATTGACGGCGAAACAGGCCAGTTGCTGACCACCGTTACCGGCGAGCAGGGGTTTTTTCGCGGCGCGCTGCGTGCGCTGGCCCGGGATCGCATCGCCCGAAAAATTGGGCCGGAGCAGCCTTTTAAACTTATTTCCCGCACAGATGGACGGTTAACCTTGTTTGATCCTGTGTCCGGCCAGCGTGTCGACCTAGAATCATTTGGACCCACCAATGCTGCGGTCTTTGTGCCATTTTTGACCATGCAACCGCAGGCCAACCGCTAATCTCTCATTTGTCATTTCAGGACAGCATCATGCAAGCGACCGCTACCACTCCTACAGCTGCCATCACCTCTGCGGACGCTGCGCTTCAGGCCAAGCAGGACACACTTCTTAGCCCACGCTTTTACACGACTGATTTTGCAGCCATGGACCGCATTGACGTGTCGTCCCTACGGGCTGAATGGGACACCATGCTGGGTGAATATGAAGGCGACAATAACCATGACCACTTCCAGCGCACACCCGAGTTTGCAGTTGAAGTGGCCGAGCATTTTTCAAAAGTTTCACCTGAGCTTCGCCAGGAATTTGTCGAATTTTTGATTAGCTCGCTGACGTCTGAATTTTCAGGCTGTATCTTGTATAACGAGATTCAAAAGAACGTCACCAATCCCGACATCAAGGCGCTGATGCGCTACATGGCGCGGGACGAATCCCGCCATGCGGGTTTCATCAACCAGTCGCTCAAAGATTTTGGGCTGGGACTTGACTTGGGTGACCTGAAGCGAACCAAGGCGTACACCTATTTCAAGCCGAAATACATTTTTTACGCCACTTATCTGAGTGAAAAAATTGGTTACGCCCGCTACATCACCATCTTCAGGCAACTGGAGCGCAATCCGGACAAACGCTTTCACCCGATCTTCCGGTGGTTCGAGCGCTGGTGCAACGACGAGTTTCGCCACGGTGAATCGTTTGCGCTCATCATGCGCGCGCAGCCAAAATTGCTCAAGGGTTTGAATGTGCTGTGGATCCGGTTTTTTTTGCTGGCGGTGTACGGCACGATGTATGTGCGTGACCACACCCGGCCGCAGCTCAAGGCAGCCATGGGCCTGGACCCGACAGCCTATGACTACGAGGTCTTTCGCATCACCAACGACATCACCAAACAGGTTTTTCCGGTGTCGCTGGACATTGACAACCCGGCCTTTCGCGCCGGCATGACGCGCCTGTTTGCCGCACAAACCGGTATCAACGCAGGCAAGGCACAGGGCGGCCCGCTGGGCTGGCTCAAACAGGGCTACTGGGCCGCAGTCGGCGCACTGACATTTGCACGCCTGTTCGTGTTGCCCATGAAGCACCACGAGCTGCCCGTACAAATCCGCATGCAGCCGGTCTGGTGAAGACACGATTGAGTCACCATCAAGGTTTGCATGTTTGAGCTGATTGTTCCCGTGCTGTTTGCCATCTTTGTCTGGTGGTTCTCCACGGGTGTCGTGCTGCTGCTCAACGGGATG
>JANNYZ010000031.1:0-5463 GCA_031410335.1 Polaromonas sp.
CTCAAGGCCGTGGACTGTGCGTTTCGCCGCATTCACGCCATCAAGGGTGATGCTGCTTCGCTCGGGCTGGACGTGCTGGCCAGTCTGGCGCACCAGTTTGAAAGCGAACTGCAAAAACTCAAAGATGGTGGCCAGGCCACAGGTGACACGCTGCTGTCCTTGCCTTTGCCGCTGGAGGATCTGCTCATCAAAGTCGGCGCCTTCAAGGCCATCAGTGCGCGCCAGACGTCTGGCGGCGAGTCGGCCAACCCGGTCACACCTGACGCCTTCAATGCGGTGCTGGTCAAGCTGGCCGGCGACGTGGGTCGTGATTGCCACAAAACCGTGCAAGCCAGTGTCCGCATGGGCAGTGTGCTGGACTTGCCTGCGCACAAGGTCAACCAGATCCGCGACATCGCCATTCAACTGGTGCGCAATGCGGTGGTGCACGGTATTGAAGATTCCACCGAGCGGGTAGCGCTGGGCAAAAACGCAAGCGGCCAATTGCAGGTCAACCTGACACGCGAAGAAACGGGTGAATGGCAACTGAGCGTGCGCGACGACGGCGCGGGCCTGGACGCCAGACGCATCCGCCAAAAACTGGTTGATTTGAGCTGGTACAGCCCTGAGCAACTGGAGAGCTTTAGCGACAAGCAGATCATCTCGCACATCTTCAAGCCGGGGTTTTCAACAGCAAGCTCGGCCGGCCAGCATGCCGGGCGCGGTGTGGGCCTGGATGTGGTGCAGACCCATGTGCAGAGCATGGGTGCAAGGTTGTTGCTGTCGACCATACCCAATCAGTACACCGAATTCAAAGTCAGGTTCTCCTCATGATCACTTACAGGGAGGGTTCAACATGCGTCTCCTGATCGTTGACGACTCCAACATGATCCGCACCCGCATCTCGCGGGTAGTACAAAGCGGCGGCCTGAAAAACGTGGCGGTGGTGGGCCTGGCCAAAAACGGGCTGGAAGCCGTGCGCATTGCCAAAGTGGCCCGGCCCAACGTGGTGACGATGGACCTGACCATGCCTGAGATGGACGGCATTGAATGCATCACCGCCCTGCTCAAACTGGACCCAACCATCAACATTCTGGTGGTGAGCGCGCTGAGCGACAAATCAACCGCCATAGCCGCACTGAAGCTGGGCGCGCGCGGCTTTGTGTCCAAACCCTTTACTGACGAAGAGCTGCAAATCGCGCTGCTCGATGTGTCGGATTCACGTTAAATCACGTTAGGGAAATTTGGATGGCTACCCTCAGTGAAACCGATCTCCGGCTGTTTGTTGACTCGATCAAAAACTACCTGCAGGTCACGTCCCGCCAGGAGCCGCAAATCACCTCTGCCTTTTTGGGCACAGGCGACGTGCAGGGCTTTGAGTTCAATGGCATCGTGACTTTTTCAGGCAACTACAACGGCCAGGTGGTGGTGTCGATGCCTTCCAAAATGCTGCGCGAACTGCTGCTGCTGCAGCAGGAAACCGACTTGAGCGAAGGCAACCTGCTGGATGCTGTGGGCGAGATCGCCAACACGCTGGCTGGCAACGCCCGCAAAACGCTCGGCTCGGGCCTGTCGATTTCAGTGCCCGTCAAAATCCAGGGCGCTCCCAGCATCAAAACCCGGGTCCGCAAACACCCGTTTGTCATCACCCTGCGCTGGAACCGGCATGAGGCGATGGTGTGTGTGGATATGGAAAAGCAGGACTAGCAGGTTTGAACGGTCACTTGCTATATAAAAAGTAGCTGTTCGCGCATGTATTCATTGGGCTGGAGCCTTAAATGAGCTTTAAAAAAGCGTCAAATTGGCACCAAAGGGGCATCCAAAACAGCTGCAAACCGGTTTTAGAGTCATTTTCAAGCCGCTTTTACTCATTTTTGCCCATCAAATCAGCCTTCAGACCAATAGATACATGCGCGAGCAGCTCCTGAATTAATAGCGGTCAGACAGCGGAGTACCGATACCAGGCAAGCCACGTCAGCGCAAGCCGTGTTCAAGCTTGGCAGCGCGACAGGTTGCAGGCTATAGTCAAAACGCAAAGTTGATTAACCGCCCTGAAAAGCCCCAATCAGCCGGCCAGCCACCCCAACCCGACTGCGGGGTTTCATGGAATTTTCATACCTACTGAATAAACAGTACGACGCCTTGAAACCCAACAGGCAAGCCAGTTTCAGGAGATTTTGATGCCCAGATTATGTTGCAGCGACGTTCTGATACCGCGGGTTTTGCGGTATGTATTGAGTTAGGCATGTCGAGCGACACTCTTGCAGCGGTAGGCAGATTCTTGGTCGAGTATGGGCTTTTCGGTGTCTTAGTGACGCTGCCACCAGCGCTCCTACTGACCCTTGGGTTGAAAATTAAGAACCGTTGGACTCTCTTCTGTGGTGGAGGTCTCTTTTTGGCGCTTGGGTGCGCCATTTTTGGAATTACCCTCGTGGGTATTACGACGGGAGAGGTATTAGCTCTGTCCCGATCAGTTCTGATGGTTGGCCAAACTGGCCATCCTGTTTTCTTTTGGGTATCGACCGCTACGTTTCTGGCCCTGTCTTTAGCGTTCGTTGGCTTCGGCCTGTTCCTCTTGTGCCAAGTGTGTTTGCCGTATAACACCCGGCCAACTCTGAGCGGCCAAAGCCAGGCACGTTGCTTTAGAAGTTAGACCTTTCAGACTATTCCCCGTCAACAGATTCAGAACCCAATGCACACGATTCGCACAATGCGCATCAACGACTACGACTCGGTGATTGGTCTCATAGAACAATGGGGGTCAGACTCCAATTGTTTTGCTA
Organism: Polaromonas sp.; assembly: GCA_031410335.1. Lineage (GTDB taxonomy): Bacteria > Pseudomonadota > Gammaproteobacteria > Burkholderiales > Burkholderiaceae_C > Polaromonas. The sequence continues at coordinate 2,763 of JANNYZ010000031.1, forward strand.
GCCTGAACCAGAACGCAGAAGAGTCGAACCAATGCCTATGAAGCAACAAGTCATTCAGGTAAAGGTGAAACCCAATTCACGCGCAAGCCAGTTTGAGCAAAGCGAAGACGGTACATGGCTTGCTCAACTCAAGTCGCTGCCCATCGACGGCAAGGCGAACAAGGAACTGATTGCGCTGATTGCAAAGCACTTCAAATGTCGCAAGGCTGCTGTGTCCATTAAGAGTGGCGCATCTGGTCGCACGAAGCTGGTACGAATCGACAGCGTGTAAGTGCCCTGCGCATCCAAAACAACTTGACCGTCAGCCTCACCCAGTTTAGTATTACGTATGTAATAACGGAGTCTCATCATGCACATGCTCAAACTGACGCAAATTGGTAATTCGGTCGGGGTCGTTTTGCCCAAAGAAGCGCTAGCTCGCCTCAATCTTGGCAAGGGTGAGAGTGTTTTTTTGACCGAAACACCAGACGGCTACACGCTAACGCCGTACGACCCGGCGCTGGAAGAAGAAATCGCAGCGGGCCGCGCCTTTATGCGTGACTTCAAAGACACCTTTCACCAGCTGGCCAAATGAGCTGGCGCTGGATTACCAAATCCGCCTTGATGTTGCTGCACGGCGAAAGCCTGGCAACTCATGGTGGCGGCGAAGGCTTGCGCGACGAGGGCTTGCTGGACTCTGCACTGGCGCGCCCGCTTAATTTGGTGGCCTATGCTGACGCTGATGCCCCGCCCGATGTGGCTGCACTGGCGGCCAGCTACACCGTAGGTTTAGCCAAAAACCACCCCTTTGTTGACGGCAACAAGCGGGCTGCATTTTTGGCAACCGGTTTGTTTTTGTACCTGAATGGCTATCGGTTAAATGCCTCGCAGGCCGAGGCCACCATCACGATGCTGGCCGTGGCAACAGGCGACATCACGGAAGACGCTTTTGCAGACTGGTTGCGCCTGCACACACACAAAAAAACCGAAAAATAGGTCTTAAGACCAATGAATACGTGCACGAGCAGCTCACTTATTCATAGCGCGTTTACAGCAGATTCAAAGCTTCAGCAGGCTTGCATACGATAAAGGCATGGTTGTCACTGAGACTTTTGCCAGTACCAGCAAGTCTTGGTCACCTGTAACTAACAGCGTTCCCTCGACTGCAATGGCGGCAGAACTGACATCGTGCAAAACGGCTTTGCGTTCTTACGCTATTTTCAGCTTTCGTCGCTGAGCAACTCATCCAGTTTTTCTTGAGTCAATCCACGTTCACGCGCCTGTACTGCCGTGGCTTGCAGGGTGCGCCTGAGGCGGTTGGCATAAACCGCCCGCATGTCTTCATAGTCTTGCGCCGACACCTTCACGCCCACTGCGCGGTAGTGCTGGGCGATGCGGACGGACTCTTCTGGATCCATGTTGATTACTTCCCCACACAGTCCGCGTAATACCGCAGCTTGCCTTTGGCATCGACCTGCTCTACCAGGCCATGAATGTCCGTTTCAAAGCCCGGGCATTGGGCATTGAACTCGCGCGCAAACTTCAAATAGTCCACGATCTTTTTGTTAAACACTTCACCCGGTATCAGCAGCGGAATGCCCGGTGGGTACGGCGTGACCAGGCCAACGGTGATGCGGCCCTCGAGGTGGTCAATCTCGACCCGCTCGGTGGTGCGGTGGGCGATGTGGGCGTAGGCGTCGCTGGGCTTCATGGCGGGCAGCAAATCGCTTTGGTAGACCTCAGTCGTCAGACGGGCAATGTCGTACTTGGCGTACATGGCGTGAATGTGCTGGCACAGCTCGGCCAAGCCCATCTTTTCGTACTTGGGGTGCTTTTGGCAAAACTCCGGCAGTATGCGCCACATCGGGGCGTTCTTGTCGTAGTCGTCTTTGAACTGCTGCAAGGCAGTCAGCAGCGTGTTCCACCGGCCCTTGGTGATGCCGATGGTGAACATGATGAAAAAACTGTACAGGCCGGTTTTTTCAACAATCACGCCGTGTTCGGCCAAGAACTTGGTCACGATGCTGGCCGGAATGCCGGTTTTGGCAAACTTGCCGTTCAGGTCCATGCCGGGTGTGACGATGGTCGCCTTGATCGGGTCGAGCATGTTGAAGCCGGTGGCCATCTGACCAAAGCCGTGCCAGTTGTTGGCACCGTTTTTAGCGGTTTTGGCGCTGCGTGACTCGCCTTTGATGATCCAGTCTTTCGGGTTTCCGATGCCTTCTTCGCCAGCATCATCGCCCTCAAACTTGTCGGGCCCCCAGACTTTGAACCACCAGTCGTCGCCATATTCAGCGTCAATCTTCTTCATGGCACGGCGGAAGTCCAGTGCCTCGGCAATGCTTTCTTCGACCAGCGCGGTGCCGCCGGGTGGCTCCATCATGGCGGCGGCCACGTCGCAGCTGGCAATGATGCTGTACTGCGGGCTGGTACTGGTGTGCATCAGGTACGCTTCATTGAACAGGTGCCTGTCGAGCTTGACGTCTTGCGAGTCCTGCACCAGTACGTGGCTGGCCTGGCTGATACCGGCCAGCAACTTATGAATCGACTGCGTGGCATAGACCACCGCCGTCTTGGGGCGAATGCGGTTTTTGCCCATCGAGTGGTAGCTGCCATAAAACGGGTGAAACGCAGCATGCGGCAGCCAGGCTTCGTCAAAGTGCAGGTTGTCGATGTAGCCGTCGAGCATGCCCTTGATGGTTTCGGTGTTGTACAGCACGCC
>JANNYZ010000032.1:0-8355 GCA_031410335.1 Polaromonas sp.
CTGACATAGAGGTGGGAAAGAACGGGACAGGCTGTAATCCGACAATCGGGGGCAGCGACAATGGCATTTTACCTTGCCACATTTCGGTTCACTTTTGGTTGTAGTCTTGAAAACCCGTTTTATCCTCATCAACACCAGCCACGCAGGCAATGTGGGCGCTGCGGCGCGCGCCATGAAAGTCATGGGCTTTGACGACCTGGTGCTGGTGGCTCCGCGCTGGGGTAACGTGCTGCGGCGCGAAGAAACCATTCAGCGGGCCAGTGGCGCGCTCGATGTTTTGAAGAATGCGCGCATTGTGGAGACGCTGGACGAAGCACTGAGCGGCATGACTCACCTGTGTGCCACGGCCATGACGCCGCGCGACTTCGGCCCGCCGACCCGTGCGCCGCTAGAGCATTTCAGGATGCTATTGAATCAGGAGCTTCTCGCGCATGTATGTATTGGCCTGGAGGCCGATTTGATAGGTAAAAATGCCCCAAAAACGCCTCAGATGGCCGAAAAACCGGAGGGCGTGGCCTTTTTGTTTGGCTCAGAGCGGTTTGGCATGCAAAACGAGGATGTGTACCGCTGCAACGTGGCGCTGAGCATCCCGACCGACCCGAACTTTGGCTCGCTGAATCTGGCCGCGGCGGTGCAGCTGATTGCCTATGACTGGCGCGAAGCCCTGGGTGGTTTTACCGTGCAAGCTGCCACATCTGAGCCCAAACTGGCCGATGCGAAAGAGGTGGCAGGCATGCTGAAACACCTGGAAGAAGCGCTGGTGGCGATTGACTTTTTAGACCCCGCCGCACCCAAAAAGCTCATGCCGCGACTGAACCAGCTCGTGAACCGCGCACAACTCAGCCCGGAGGAGATCCACATCTTGCGCGGTATTGCCAAGATGATGATGAAAAAGTCTGCTCCGGCAAGCCCATCGCCTTGACATTAGACTAGCCCCATGTTTTCACGTCTCCGCTCTGACATCGCCTGCATCCTGGACCGCGACCCGGCCGCCCGGACCACCTGGGAGGTGCTGACCTGCTACCCCGGCCTGCATGCGCTGGTGCTGCACCGCCGCGCGCACTGGTGCTGGCACAACGGCTTCAAATGGCTGGGGCGTTTTATTTCGCACATTGCGCGCGGCCTGACGGGTATTGAGATTCACCCCGGCGCAAAAATCGGCACTTGCGTTTTTTTTGACCATGCCATGGGCGTGGTGGTGGGCGAGACCGCCGAGATTGGCGACGGCTGCACCATCTACCAGGGTGTGACGCTGGGTGGTACGTCGCTTTATAAAGGTGAAAAGCGCCATCCCACACTGGGTAAAAACGTGGTGGTGAGCGCTGGCGCCAAAGTGCTGGGCGGGTTTTTGGTGGGGGACGGGGCCAAGATTGGCAGCAACGCGGTGGTCATCAAGCCGGTGCCTGCGGGTGCTACTGCCGTAGGTATTCCGGCGCGGATTATTCCGGCTAAAAGCGATGCTGACAAAGGTGTTTCCGCTGACGTGGCGACGACCACGTTTTCAGCCTACGGCATCACGCTGGAAGATGATCCGGTGTCGCTGGCCATGAAGGGCCTGATCGACAGCGCGTCTACCCAGGAGCAGCAAATTGCGCTGCTCTGGCAGGCGATTGAAAAGCTGTCTGCAAACGGCAGCGGCAAAGACTGCGTCCCGGTGGAGGCCGCGCTTGAATGCACGTTTGAAGCCGACAAGCTGACCCAGCTCATGGGCAAATAAAACTTCGATATTCAGGGCTGGACTTTCAGCGCCTGTTCCACAACATCAGCCGCCGCCAGGCATTGCCTGTCAGCACGCGGCCCACCCACGATTTGCAGGCCCATGGGGTTACCCGTCACGCCCACAGCACCGGCCACATTCACGCACGGCAAGCCCAGCAGTGTCCAGGCGCGGTTGAAGGTGGAAGCGCCCGTGCTGGCGTAGCCCAGCGGTGCTTCGTCGGGTGCGCTGGGGGTCATCAGCACGTCGAATTGGCTGAACCAGTCCGCACAGGCGCTGCGGCCGACATGCGCCGTTTGCTGCGCTGCCTCGTAAGCCTGTGCGTTAATGCTGCTGGCCGCCATCAGGTAGTCGCGCAGCACTTTCGAGAAGGCTTGAGGGTGCGCATCAATATCACGCGCCATGCTGCGCCAGACTTCAAAGCCCTGAATCACGTCTTGTGCCTCAAACACGTCTTTCATCCAGCCGGGCAGGGTAATGGCTTTGACTTCTGCGCCCTGGCGCCGCAAAGCTGCCACACCCGTGTCTATGGCTAGCTGCGCGCTGGGCGACACCGGCCCCCATGGGTAAGCCGTGGGCACACCCACCCGCAATGATGTTGTCGGTATATCGTCAAGTGCCAGGGCAAAACCACTGATGGCATCGGCGAACCAGGCGACCTCACGCACGCTGGCGGCAAACAGGCCCACGGTGTCCAGCGACCATGAAAAGCATTTGATACCCGGCGTGGGCAGCAGGCCAAAGCTGGGTTTGAAGCCCGCCACGCCGCAATACGATGCGGGCCGCACCACAGAGCCACCGGTTTGCGTACCGACGGCAAACGGCACCAGGCCCGCGGCCACAGCCGCCGCAGAACCCGCCGACGAGCCACCCGGCGTGCGGCCCGGTGCCTTCGGGTTCAGCGTTTTGGTGGGGTTTAAAAAAGCAAATTCGGTGGTGCTGGTTTTGCCAATCACCAGCCCGCCAGCCCGGCGTATCGCACCGATGATGGCCGCGTCCACTCTTGGCGTCTGCTCAGCAGGGCTGCCGCTTGAGTACAGCGCCGAACCATAGCGGGTAGGCAAGTCTGCGGTGTCAAAAATGTCTTTGACGCCAACGGCCAGCCCTTGCAGCGGGCCGCTGCCGCTGGCCTGTAGTTGCTTCAGCTGATGCCGCGCAGCGGGTAAATCCAGCAGGGCTGTGAATGCGCCCAACCCGCCATCTTCAGCCTCAATACGGGCCAGCGTGGCGGCGAGCAGGTCTTCAGCGACCAGCGAGCCAGCTGCCAATTGGGATGCTTTGTGAATGGCGGACATCATTTGACAGCCTGCAAGGCAAAGGCCTTGTCAAACTCGGTTTGCGCCCAGTTGCCTGAAAGCTCCAGCCGGTAGGTTTCGCTGCGCAGACCTGCGGCGTTTTGCATGCGGATGTAGTACACGCCGGGCTTCAAGTCGCCGAGCACGAGACTGGGTTTGCCGTCGTTGCTTTGCGAGGTGCCAATCACCTGCGTCAATGCCGCATCGCGCGCCAGAATAGCCGAATAGTTGCTGTCTGCCATGGCCTGGCCGCCGGCTTGCTGGCCCAACCAGCTGAGCACGGTTTTGCCCTCGACCACGCTGACGCTGGAATAAGTGACGCGCCACTCGCCATCTTTGACGGCAATCAGCTTGACAGTATTAAAGCCTTCAAGGCCCACGCCATCAATGCCGCGCACACGGGCAAACCAGTTGCCGTTGGGCAGGCTGCCCAGGTCTGCGCTGCCGCCTGCATTGCCATCCACTTTCAAGTCGCGCACGATCTTGTCAAACTGCTCGTCACTGGCCACTTGCACATGGTACGCACTGGCGCCTGCCAAGGTGGGCATGGGCCAGCTGCCCTGGGGTTTGAGCACTTCTGACGGGATGCCTGCCAAGTCGGGCGCAGGCAAAAGAATCACGACCTTGACTTCTTTTTCTGTCGGTTTGACGACTGCGCCTGTGCCCATGGGCAGGTCTGCACCGCTTTGCTGGGCCGGGTTGTCGGCGCGTACCTTGCCTTCAATGACTTCGGTGCGGGCGGCTTTGCCCAGCGGGTCATCAAACGCAACGCGAAACTCGGTGCCGCGCACACCGACCAGCGAGGTTGGCGTTTCTACCTGCAAGTCCTTGGCACGCTTGGCGGTTTTGGAGGCCAGCGCTTCGAGGGCGCCTTCGGACAGGCGCATCAGGCCTGAGAACCAGTTGCTGGAGCCGCTCTTGGACGAATCCCGCATGGCGTAGTCGCGGTTGGTCACCACTTCTGCCAGGCTGTTGGGCAAAATTTTCACGCGGCTGCCGTCGCCCAGCTCAATCACGGCGGAGCTGTTGGCGCCGGTTTTGATTTTTGCGCCGTCTGCAAAGGTAGCGCCTGCCTGCATGCCGCCGCCTTGCAGGGTCACGTCGCCTTCGGCGCTGATGACTTTGCCTGTCGATGGCTTGGACTTTAAAAACCGCAGCGGAATGTCCAGCTTCTGGCCCGGGAAGATCACGTCCGGGTCTTTGAGCTGGTTGTATTTGGCGACCTCGTTCCAGGCCCGCGGGCTGACCAGCAGTTCGCGACCAAACTTGCTCAGGTTGTCTTGCGCCCGAACAACGTACGGCAAGCTGGGTTCAAGGGTACGGGTTTGTGCCTGGGCAAAAAATGCAGCAGAAGATGCTATTAAAAAAGTAGCTGCTTGCGCATATATTGATTGGTTCAACGTGTCTTTTAATGGTTTTTTTTGCATCTTCATACTCATTTTCAGCTTGTCAGCCGGCCAGTGCCGCTTTGACGGCGCTTGAGACTTGCCCCATGTCTGCCTTGCCTGCCAGTTTGGCCTTGGCGGCACCCATCACTTTACCCATGTCGCCGGGGCCGCTGGCACCCAGTTCGGCCACGATGGCTTTGACCGCCGCCAGCACCTCATCAGCGCTCATGCGCGCAGGCAGGTAGGCGGTCAGCACAGTGATTTCCTGCGCTTCCTTGTCGGCCATGTCTTTGCGATCCGCCTTGGTGAAGGCCTCAATGCTGTCTTTGCGCTGCTTGATCATTTTGTCGATGATGGCAATCACTTGTGCGTCGTCGAGCACCACGCGCTCATCGACTTCTTTTTGCTTGCAGGCCGACAGCAGCAGGCGAATGGTGCCCAGGCGCTCACTGTCTTTGGCGCGCATGGCGGTTTTCATGTCTTCGGTGATCTGGTCTTTGAGCGTCATCTTTTTATCCTGAATCTTTTCCTGAATGAAAAAGGCCCGCAGACTTGAATCTTGCGGGCCTTGATTGTGCTGTTGCTGTGCGGTTTAGTACAGCTTCTTGGGCAACTGCATGGCGCGAATGCGTTTGTAGTTGCGCTTGACGGCAGCCGCTTTTTTGCGCTTGCGCTCAGCCGTTGGCTTTTCATAAAACTCGCGCGCACGCAAGTCGGTCAGCAGGGCGAGTTTTTCAATCGTCCGCTTGAAGCGGCGCAGCGCTACGTCGAAGGGCTCGTTATCTTTTACGCGAATAGTCGTCATTGTTCAAAAGGTCCAAAAGTGTGCATCTTTAAAGCCACAGACTTGATCAGAGTCAGGCCAGATGCGGGTTTGCTAGCAAAGTCTGAGAGTATAGCACCCCCACGGTCATTCACTGCGTGTAATTTCCTGCCCCCCGAGGGGGCGCTGCGCCTGCGGACTGGCAAAGCCAGATCCGTGGCCCCTGCTTGGTAAATCGGGGGCTCTACGCTTAGCAGCCAGCGGTGTGCCCGAGCGTTTTGCGACGTGTCCCCCGGCCTTCGGCCTCCTCCTTGACCTCCGCAAAACACTCAGGCACACCGCTCTTTGGGTTCTGCTTTGACCTTGTTAAAACCTTCTGTCTAGCAACGGACATGGCGTGGCTGCCGCAGCAAGGTCAAGGAGGAGCCCCCACAGGGGGGGCGGGGGACACGAGCGGAGGCAGATGCGCCGTGGCCGTTGCGGGTTCATGGATGCACGCCCAGTTCAATGCTACGTTTTGCCAATAAGCGCATTCCCGCAAGCGAATCCAGATGCCCAAGCCCACTGAAAGTTATACCCACCCAGCCAACCCGTCACGTCCACTACTTCACCAATGAAATACAGGCCGGCTTGCTTTGATTCCATAGTTTGCGACGACAAATCTCGTGTATTTATGCCTCCAGCCGTGACTTCGGCTTTTTTATAGCCTTCGCTGCCGTTGGGCGTGATTTGCCAATCGGCCAGTCGTTCGGCCAATCCGGTCAATGCCTTGTCGGTGGCGTCGCACACGGGGCGCTGCAGCGCTGCATCTGTGCTGGCCCAGGCGTCTGCCAGGCGGCTGGGCACGACGCTGGCCAGCTCGTTGGCGATGAGTTTTTTGGAACTGGCCTTGGCTTTTAATAGAACTTGGCCCAAGTCTTGTCCGGGAGCCATGTTGATGCGCAGGCTTTGGCCTTCGCGCCAGAAGCTGGAGATTTGCAGCACGGCTGGGCCGCTCAGGCCCTTGTGGGTAAACAGCAGGTCTTCTGCAAACACCGTAGCCTTTTTGCGCTGCTTGGGGGAGGCATCAGGCGCGCCAGTTTCAATCTGTACTGGTAGCGCCAAGCCCGAGAGTTGTGCAAAGGGTTGCCACGCGTCGCCGTCAAAGGTGAGTGGCACCAGGGCGGCTCGGGGCTCGACCAGCCGCAAGCCAAACTGCTGGGCGATGCGGTAGCCAAAATCCGTTGCGCCAATCTTGGGAATCGACAAACCGCCGGTGGCGATGATGAGTTGTGGCGTTTCAATCTGGCCGCGGTCAGTGTCAATTTGATAGCTGTCCGCACCCGAACAGGTGACTTTTTGAACCCTGCAAGGCTGCCAGCGCTCAACCCGGCCTGCCGCGCATTCGGCCAGCAGCAGGTTGATGATGTCTTCAGCCGAGTGGTCACAAAACAGTTGGCCTTTGTGCTTTTCGTGAAATGGCACGCCGTGCTTATGAAGCAGGGCGACGAAGTCTTGCGGTGTGTAGCCCGCCAGAGCCGAGCGGCAAAAGTGCGGGTTCTCGCTTAAAAAATTGGCGGGCGTGACCTCGCGGTTGGTAAAGTTGCAGCGCCCGCCGCCTGAGATACGGATTTTCTCGGCGACTTTTTCGCTGTGGTCAATCACCAGCACGGTCAGCCCGCGCTGGCCGGCAATGGCGGCGCAAAACAGGCCCGCGGCACCTGCGCCGATGATGACGGCATCAAAATAATGTGACAAATAAGCCTCTAGACCAATGAATACATGCGCGAGCAGCTACTGAATAAATAGCAAAAATATTGCTCTGTGAAACCCTATTTTAGATGTTGCAAGCTGGTCTGGTGTAACCTCAAACCATGACCACCGACCTGAGTCCTGCCGACATCTCCCGCATCATTGAAATGGCCTGGGAAGACCGCACCACGTTTGAGGCGATTGATTTGCAGTTTGGCCTGAACGAATCAGCAGTGATTGCCCTGATGCGCCGCGAAATGAAAGCGTCGTCGTTCCGGATGTGGCGCAAGCGCATGGCAGGTCGGGTGACCAAGCACGAGGCGCTGCGGCCTTTGGAAATGAACGATGGTGGGCCGCATATAGCGCGGCACCGGATTGCGCAGAGGTGAGTTTTCAGGCTTGTTTTTGCTGATGTGCAGTGCTGCTGGCCACAGCGGCCAGACCTTGCAAGACATCGCCCACCACAATCACGCTCGGGCTCTGCAGGCCATCACGCTCAATCGTGGCGCGCAAGCTGCCCAGCTTGGCAACCGCGTGGCGCTGGCTGGGCAAGCTGGCGTTTTGAATGATGGCGACGGGTGTGCTGGCAGGCAAACCTGCCAGAAGCTCGTTTTGAATCTGCTCTGAGCCTGCGACACCCATGTAAATGACCAGCGTCAGCTTGGCCTGTGCGGCGGTTGACGCCAGCAGTGCCCAGTCAGTGCCGGCATCGCCCGGCTTGGCGTGACCGGTCACAAACACCACGCCGTGGGCGTAGTCACGGTGCGTCAGCGGCACATTCAGGGATGTGAGGGCCGCCAGGCCAGACGTGATGCCGTTGATGACGGTGACTTCAATGCCTGCGTCGCGCAGGGCGTCAATTTCTTCGCCGCCCCTACCAAAAATAAACGGGTCCCCGCCCTTCAGGCGCACCACGTTGTCGCCTTCTTTCACCGCCATGACCATCAGCTTTTCAATAAAAGCCTGCGGCGTTGACTTGCAGCCCCCGCGCTTGCCAACGTACACAATGCGGGCGCTGGGCGGGGCAAAGGCCACGATCTCGGGGTTGACCAGGTCGTCAACAAACAGAACGCTTGCCGCCTGAATGGCTTTGAGCGCTTTGAGCGTCAGCAACTCTGGGTCGCCTGGGCCTGCGCCGACCAGGGTGCACTTACCTGTATGCATGTTGTTTTTCATAGTTGTTTAACCAAATGCAAGATGTGTTCCACCTGCATGGCAATGGATGCGGGTACGGCTTGCTCCCCTGCAAGTACCGATTGAATATACGCCGCTGTGCTTGCGGCGTCAGTTGTTTTGGGCAAGTCGGGCAGGTCTTTTAGGGTGCCGGCTTGCGCTTCTTGCAGCCGTTGGCGCTGACCGTTGATGAAGGCGTCCATCTGCGGCATGCGTCGCGCGTCGGCCACCACCTCGCCCTCGGTACCGCGCAGCAGCAGGGCGTTGGTATGGGTCAGCTCAAACGTT
>JANNYZ010000033.1:0-1667 GCA_031410335.1 Polaromonas sp.
GGATGAGCAAAAAGCGTGGTGCTTGCCCGTCAGCAGATGGGTAGGCAGTATTCAGGTGAACCATTTGAGCCAGTGCTTCTTTGAGCAAAGTGTTGTCCGCCGGCATGCTGGCCTGGTCGGCATCTGCCCAGTCAGACAGCAGTGCAAACTGTGCGTTGGCCTCCAGACTGGCGAGCCAGTGCAGGCGTAGCCGCTCGGCCAAACCCCTGATCGACGCCGCTGATGTCAGCATGCATGGCATGACCACCAGCACCCGGTGCTCAGGCGGTATGCCGCTGGCAAAGTCCAGCCGGGGCATGGGCTTGATGCGGGTTGACTCTGCAATTACACGGTGAATAACTGCCGCAACGGCTTCAGATGCAGGCCAGGCCATCAGGGCCAAAGCCAGCCACTGCGTCCAGTCCCAGTCGCCCCAGTCGTTCAGAGGCCTGTTCGCCAGTACCAGCAGCATGACGGTGCCCAGCAGCAAGGCCAGCAGGTAAAGCCGCAAGCGCCATGCTGGCTTGATGGCGAGGTTCAGGCTGAACCTGTTAGCCGTTGCTTGTTTGTGTAGCGTCAAACTGTCCAGCAGCGCCTCGTGCCCTGGCCCTATCAGGTGGTAAGCGGCCGTGGCTTCGCTGTTTTGGGTGGCCGCTTGAGCCCGGCTGACCACCGCCTGGGCCACCGCCAGCTCGGTTTGCCCGCTGTCATGCGCCACTTTTTCCATGGCCTGCGTGATCTGCTGGCGCGTGCCTTCGCTGTCCACCACAAAGCTGGGCAGCTGCCGCAGCACCTGCAGCGCGCTGCTGACGGGTTCAATCAACTCGCGCCAGTCGACCTGGCCAATCAGGCGCAGGCTGTTGATGATGTTGCTGATGGTCAGGTTGGTCGATACCTGCGATGTCTGGCTGTCAGCAATCAGCGCCAGACCATCGGCACAGTGCAGGTTGATCCAGGTCACCAGCATGGCCGATGCGTCAGTGGGCTGGTCCGGTATGCGCTGCCACAACTGGGTCAAGAACCCGCGCTCCAGGCCTCTGGCGCGCATCACCGCCAGCAGGCTGTTCAAGTCCTTTTCAGACAGCGCACCACCATTGAGGCCGATTCTTTCGTCCCACACGGCGTGGGCGGCTTCGCGTGCGACCTTGCCTTCAGCAATATGGTCGGCCACCCGACGCAGGTTTTCAAGCAGCACCACCCGCAGGGTGGTCGGCAATGCCCACAGCTCGCCCAGGCTGAGCTGATTCACCTCCTGATAGGCATGCAAAAAGGCGGTAAAAAGCGTTGGGTCCAGCACACTGTCGGTGTGCGCCACATAGGCCCACGCAATGCCGTACACACGCGGCAGGCCCTCCAGTGGTTTGTCGGTCAGCTTGGGCAGGTTGGCATAGTAGCGGCGCGGCACCCCTTCATGGATCTGCTGCAACTGCGCTTCGACCAGGTGAAAGTTGTCCAGCAGCCATTCAGCCGCCGGCGTGACGTACTGGCCGCTTTGCGAGATGGTGGCGATGTAGTCATAAGACTGGCGCAGCGCCGCAATGTTGCCCGGTACTCGCGGGAAAAACGACAGGCTTTCGCCCCAGCTCTTGCTGGTGCGCACGGTTTGCGCCTGTGCCAGGCTGCGACCGTGTTCTTCAAAGCGCTGCGCGCCGAACAGCTCGGCACGTATCAGGGGTTCTGGCCCCTGA
>JANNYZ010000034.1:0-6141 GCA_031410335.1 Polaromonas sp.
CGCTTGGAGTGCATGGCGGGCCTTCATGGTGGGTTCAATATCCATGCCCAGAAGCGTTGCCTGCCATGGTCTTGCCAGTTTTCGCTGATACCAGTGATCCCATCTAGGGGACTTGATTGACGAAAGGTCAGGGGGTGAAGCGCCCTCTCCTACTCCTGTAGGTGACTGCGTTGAATCAAGCTCAACCAGCAATTCGGACCCGTCAGGACTGTGCTGCAAGCTGAGAGTGGTTCCGTTTTCCCGCACGGGATCGCTAGTCGTGGAAGGGAGAGGAGTTGGGTTACGAGTTGCCATTTTTTCTGCCGTGATTCAGTGGTCGATTTGCGACGTCCGTCTTCACATTGTCCAACACCAACCAAATCCGTCTGAATGAAAGCGCCGCTCTTTCGGACACGATTCGGACACGAGGTCAAGAAACTGAACGCACAAAGAAAAACAGCCTAGAGACTTTTGATCTCTAAGCTGTTGTTCTATAACGATTATTGTTATGGTGCGGCTGGCAGGAATTGAACCCACGACCCCTTGGTTCGTAGCCAAGTACTCTATCCAACTGAGCTACAGCCGCGAAGCCTCAAATTATAGCGTATTCAATCGTATGGAATGGTGGGCCGTCACAGACTTGAACTGTGGACCAAAGGATTATGAGTCCTCTGCTCTAACCAACTGAGCTAACGGCCCGAACCAGCCAGCATTGTAAGTGCCTACTTGCTGTGGCTGAGGGCGGTACTGACCAGCTTGGAGGTGATGTCGACGATCTGGATCATTTTTTCGTACGGCATGCGCATGGGGCCTATCACGCCCAGTGTGCCGACGACCTGGCCGTCGACTTCGTACGGGGCGGTCACGACTGACAGCTCCTGGTACGGGATGACCTGACTTTCACCGCCGATGTAGATGCGCACGCCTTCGGCCCGGCTGGACACGTCGAGCAGTTTCATGAGCTGGGCTTTTTGCTCAAACAAGTCAAACAGCTTGCGCAGGTTGCCCATGTCGCTTGAAAAGTCACTGACCGTCAGCAAATTCCGCTCGCCAGAGATGACGACTTCGTCGCGTGACTCGATGGCCTCGGAGCTGACCTGTACGGCTGTTTGCATCAGGACCGCAATCTCACCGCGCAGCGCCTCGACCTCGTTTTTCAGCCGCTCGCGCACTTCTTCCATCGCCATGCCGGCGTAGTGTGAATTTAAAAAGTTGGCCGCCTCAATCAGTTGTGACTGGGTGTAGTCGGCCTCAGTAAAGATGACACGGTTTTGCACATCGCCGTCTGGCGAGACGATGATGACCAAGAGGCGCCGCTCTGACAACCTTAAAAATTCAATGTGCCTGAACACCGAGCTGCGCCGAGGCGCCATCACCACACCCACAAATTGCGACAGGCTGGACAGCATGTGCGCAGCGCTGCTGAGTACTTTTTGCGGCTGGTCAGGCGCCAGGCGCTGCGCGCCCAAGCCGGATGCGTTCATGTACGGGTCTGTTTGCGTGGTCAGCATGGTGTCGACAAACAACCGGTAACCCAGCGCAGTGGGTATGCGCCCGGCAGAGGTGTGCGGGCTGACAATCAGGCCCAGCTCCTCCAGGTCACTCATCACGTTGCGGATGGTGGCAGGCGACAGCTCCAGCCCCGATGCCTTGGACAGCGTGCGGGAACCCACTGGCTGTCCATCAGCAATATAACGCTCAACCAGCGCTTTTAACAACAGTCTTGCACGATCGTCCAGCATTCGGCCATTCTAAGGAGCTAGACGCGCTTCTTGTGATGTAATTTGAAAATGAAGTTGCAATTTCGTCATGTCGCGCTCGTCGGCAAATACCACGCTCATGGCACACGCTCTGCCCTGGAGGTGATTGCACAGTTTCTGAATGCGCAGGGCTGTGATGTGGCAATTGAAAAAGACACCGCCAGCAGCACCGGGCTGACGCAGTACCCGATCATGGATGTCGCCGCCATTGGTGCGCAGTGTGACCTGGCGCTGGTGGTGGGCGGTGACGGCACCATGCTGGGCATTGGCCGCCAGCTGGCCAAGTTTGGGGTGCCGCTGATCGGCATTAACCAGGGGCGGCTGGGCTTTATCACTGACATTGCTTTTGACGACTATCAAACCGTTTTGGGCCCTATGCTGCGCGGTGATTTTGAAGAAGATCGCCGCTGGATGATGCAAGCGCAAGTCATGCGCGACGGGCATTGCGTGTTCAACGCGACCGCCATGAACGACGTGGTGGTCAATCGCGGAGCGACCTCGGGCATGGTGGAGTTGCGGGTTGAAGTAGATGGCCGCTTTGTGGCCAACCAGCGCGCTGACGGCCTGATCATTGCCACGCCTACCGGCTCTACCGCTTATGCGCTGTCGGCTGGCGGGCCGCTGCTGCACCCGTCCATTGCAGGCTGGGTACTGGTGCCGATTGCACCGCATACTTTGTCAAACAGGCCGATTGTGCTGTCAGACACGGGCGAGATCACAGTGGAAATTGTCTCGGGCCGGGACGCCAGCGCCAACTTTGACATGCAGTCGCTGGCCAGTTTGATGCACGGCGACCGGATCACCGTCAAACGGTCTGACTACCAGATGCGGTTTTTGCACCCCAAGGGCTGGAGCTACTTCGACACGCTGCGCAAAAAGCTGCACTGGAACGAAGGTGTGGCATGAACACTTTGGAAGCGACTGATTCATGGGCCTGAAAAGTATCTCGCTGCGCGACTTTGTGATCGTCCATGCGCTTGACCTGGATCTTGCCGGTGGCTTTACTGTGCTAACCGGTGAAACAGGCGCGGGCAAGTCGATATTGATTGATGCGCTGCAGCTGGCGCTGGGCGCACGCGCGGATGCAGGTGTGGTGCGTGAGGGCGCGCCGCGCTGCGAGATCAGCGCAGAGTTTGACAGCCCGCCAGCGCTTGCGGGCTGGCTGGATGAAGCGGGTTTTACCAGCAGCGACAGCCTGCTACTGCGGCGTACGGTCGATACACAAGGCAAAAGCCGCGCGTGGATCAACGGCAGCGCGGCCACCGCAGCGCAGCTCAAGGAAATAGCAGACAAGCTCGTCGACATTCATGGCCAGCACGCCTGGCAAAGCCTGACTCGGCCTGACTCGGTACGCGGACTGCTGGACTCTTATGGCTGCGTGACGACTGAAAAACTGGCGGGGCACTGGCACCACTGGCGCCAGACGCAAAGAGCCCTGCTGGATGCACGCAGCGCGCAGGACAGCCTGCAGCGTGAACGCGAACGGCTGGCCTGGCAGATTGGCGAGCTGGACAAACTGGCGCCGCGCCCAGACGAGTGGGTTGAACTCAACGCACAGCACAGCCGTTTGTCGAACGCCCAAACCTTGCGCGACGCCGTACAGGCTGCGCTGGATGCGTTGGCTGAATCTGAGGAAAACGCCACCAGCCTGCTGGGCCGGGCACTCAACGCCCTGCAAAGTCAGTCTCATATTGAGCCCCAGTTCAATGCGTTGACCGAAGTGCTGGCCAGTGCGCTGGCACAAACTGAAGACGCGGTGCATTCCCTGAACAGCTACGCGAGAGGCGCCGAACTGGAGCCGCAACGCCTGAATGAACTCGACGAACGCCTGAGCCTGTGGATCAGCCTGGCCAGGCGCTACAAGCGCCAGCCAGCAGACTTGCCTGAGCTACTGAGCGCGTGGCGAGGTGAGCTGCAAAAGCTTGACGAAGCCACCGACTTGGCCCAACTTGCAAAGCTTGAAAAGCAGGCGCACGGTGCGTATCTCGACGAAGCCAAAGCCATCACCAAGCTCCGGGCCAAAGCCGCTCCCGCTTTGGCCAAAGCCATCACGCAAGCGATGCAGGGCCTGGGGATGCAGGGCGGCCAGTTTGCAGTGGCACTGAACCCGCTGGAACAACCCGCGCAATATGGAATGGAGCAAGCCGAGTTTTTAGTTGCTGGTCACAGCGGCACGACACCACGCCCGGTGGGCAAGGTCGCTTCAGGCGGCGAGCTGTCGCGCATTGCGCTGGCAATTGCTGTGACCACCAGCCAGCTGGGTGAAGCGCAAACACTGATATTTGACGAGGTTGATTCAGGCGTGGGCGGTGCGGTGGCTGAAACCGTGGGCCGCCTGATGAAGCAGCTTGGCAAAGACCGCCAGGTCATGGCTGTGACCCATCTGCCCCAGGTGGCGGCCTGCTCAGATCAGCATCTGGTGGTCGCCAAGCTGTCTGAAAAAGGTAAAACCTTCAGCACCGTTGAGCCAGTCACTGGCGAGGTGCGTGTTCTTGAAATCGCCCGCATGCTGGGCGGTGAAAAGCTGTCCAGCACAACACTGGCGCATGCCAAGGAAATGCTGGGGCAATGAACAAATCCCTTGAAATGGTCCTGATCACTGGCATGTCGGGCTCCGGCAAGTCTGTGGCCCTGCACGCCCTTGAAGATGCAGGCTACTACTGCGTGGACAACCTGCCTCCTGAGCTCTTGATCTCATTTGTCGCGCTGGAGCGGCAGCACGGCGCCAGCAAAGTGGCCATTGCCATGGACGTGCGCAGCGCCACATCGCTGCCGCTGGTGCCCCAACAGCTGGAGCAACTGCGCGCGCAGGGCGTGACCATGCAGTCGCTGTTTCTGGACGCCAGCACCGAGACGCTGGTCAGGCGTTTTTCAGAAACACGCCGCCTGCATCCGCTGTCACGCATCGATGCGTCCGACCAGCACCGCGCGCTGGTCGATGCCATTGAGCTGGAGCGCGAACTGCTCGGCGACATGCGTGAACAGGCCCATGTTCTGGACACCAGCATGATCCGCTCGTCGCAATTGCAGGGCTACGTGAAATCCCTGATTTCAGCGCCGAGCACGCAACTGACGCTCGTGTTTCAGTCTTTTGCGTTCAAGCGCGGCATACCGCTGGATGCGGACTATGTGTTTGACGTCCGCATGCTGCCCAACCCGCATTACGAAACCGGCCTGCGTGAATTGACAGGCAAGGATGAAGCCGTTGCCAGCTATCTGCGTTCGCATGCCGAGGTCGATGAGATGTTCAGTGACATCCAGAAATTCATCAGCCACTGGCTAAAAGCGCTGGTACGGGACCACCGCAGCTATGTCACGGTGGCGGTGGGTTGTACCGGGGGCCAGCACCGGTCGGTGTATCTGGTGGAGGCTCTGGCCACCAGTTTTGCGCAAAACTGGCAAACCCTCAAGCGCCACCGAGAGCTCGATGCGCGCTAGGCGGTAGCGGTCGGCGCTGTTTCGAGCAGCTTGCGAATCGGTGCTGGCAAGCCCAGCAAAGACCATTCGCCTGGTAAATACCAACTGCCCAGCACGCCCTGTGTTGTTGGCATTTTTTGATGCGCAGAAAACCCTGCAATCACCGGACTCAAATGCATGTCTTTGTGCGTCAACAAGTGTTTGACAACAGGCAAATGCTGAACGCGCGAACGACTGCGCGCAGGCAAAAATGCCAGCAGCGCATCGTCATTTTCAAAAACAGGCAGGCAATAAAGCCCACCCCAAATGCCCGACGCAGGCCTGCGCTCAAGCCACACTGCACCATTGGGCCGCTCGGCCCATAGCAGGCTCAGGTGCTCTGTGCTGCGCTTGAGTTTTTTCGTTTTGACGGGATATTTTTCAGGTGCGCCTTCTGCAAAACCCAGGCACATGTCTTGCGCCGGACAAATCAGGCATTGAGGTTTGCGGCTGGTACAAATCGTAGCTCCCAGGTCCATCACGGCCTGGGTGTAGCGCGGCATGGTTTGCGCCAGGTTTTTTTCGGGCAGCAGACTGTTGGCAATGACCCACAACTGCTTCTCGTTTTTGCCCATCGCCAAATCATCGGAAAAAGCCAGCACCCGCGTGAGCACGCGCTTGACGTTGCCGTCCAGAATCGCGACCCGCTCTGCGAAGCAAAAAGAGGCAATGGCCGCTGCTGTCGAAGGCCCAATGCCGGGCAAAGTTTGCAGCAACTCGGCTGACCGTGGAAACTGCCCGCCATGCAGCGCCACCACATCTTGCGCGCAGCGGTGCAGGTTGCGCGCACGGCTGTAGTAGCCCAAGCCGCTCCACAAGGCCAGCACATCGTCAGACGTTGCCGCTGCCAAATCGCTCACCGACGGAAAACGCTCTAAAAAGCGTGCGTAGTAGCCCAGCACAGTGGCCACCTGCGTCTGCTGAAGCATGATTTCAGACAGCCAGA
>JANNYZ010000035.1:0-3643 GCA_031410335.1 Polaromonas sp.
TGGCGCGAAGGCGCACCCATCATCGTCAACTCGTCGCGGGCGATTTTGTATGCGTCGGGCGGGGATGATTTCGCTGAGGCTGCGCGTAGGGAGGCGTTGAAGACGCGGGATGTTTTGCAGGCTGCGCGGGGTGGGTTGTAGGCTTGTGTGGAGTCGGACTTAATAGCGCAAGCTATTCAATTGGGGAGAGGTCATATGTTGGTTTTTTTTAGTCGATTTAGCTAGGTTATGCAGTAGCGATATGCGACACATACTGATCTAGCGCTATGGCTAAATCCGAGTCCTTACACGTACGAATACTGCTTGCGCCGCTGGTTTTCTTGGCTCTTGGTCCAACACTTCCAGTTCTGTACTGGGCAAAAGATGGGGTGGCCTTCCCAGCCGCACTCTTCTTCGCACTTCTTTACGCACCTGCGGTCGGTGGATTGCCGGCGGTGATTGCAGGCTTTGCGTATTCAGGTCTTTCGTACTTTGTTGGCAAGGTGCTCCGTGGGAAAGACTTGAACATTCAAACAAGTCTCTTCTTGGGGACAATATCCGGTGCGCTTGGAATGATGTCATTTCAACTCATCGTAAGCGGAGCAGCATTCCCAACCACCAGCAGCCTCAAAGGGCTATTTATGCTCGGCGTTGGGGTAGGAGCATGCTGCGCGACAGTTTTGAGTGGAGTCGTCGCCTTGTTAGCACAGAAACCCAAGTCAACCTTTCTTCAAAGTGGCATTCGCCGCACTGCTGTAATTTCAGCACAAGGTAAGCTTGTCGGGGATCACGGGACATGCCCTAGCTGCGAGGCCGTCATACCCATGTCGATACCAGAATGTTCGCGCTGCAAAGCCCAATTTGGCTCCCAAGCGGTCTGGATGCCTAGTGCCTTAAGCGAAGCACAAATAGTTGACATAGAGGCCGCCATAACCAGCAGCCCGCAAGGCAACCAAGCGTGAAAGCAAAGTACGACCTTTCAAAACTGAAGTCCCGCAAGAACCCCTACGCATCCAAGCTGAAGAAGCCCGTCACGATGCGGCGGTGAGAGGATGTGGTGGCATATTTCAAGAGCATGGCCGAAGATGCGGGAGTTCCGTATCAGAGCCTTATTAACTTGTACCTGCGCGACTGTCTTGCCAATAGTCGCAAAGTGCAAATTAAATGGCCCCAAGCGGCTTGACTTGACCATCAACTCGCAATCGGCTGTGAAGCCCTAGCCAAATCCAGATGCGTTTTGACATACTGAGCCAGCGCCATATCACCCGGAGTTTCAGGCCGCCAAGAGTCAATCGGCAAGGCCTTGCCGTCCAGGTCAATGGCCACAAACACCACCACGCATTCGGTGATTTTTTCCATCTGGCCCACTTTCATGTCGCCAGCGCGCACCTCGACTGAAATGTTCATGCTGGTCTTGCCGGTGTAGGCCAGGCGGGCCTCCACCTCCACCAGGTCGCCAATCATGATCGGGCGCTGAAAGCGGATGCTGCCGACCGACACGGTGACGCAGTAGCGTTTTGACCAGCGTGTGGCGCAGGCGTAGCCGGCTTCGTCAATCCATTTCATGACGGTGCCGCCGTGCACCTTGCCGCCAAAGTTGACGGTACTGGGTTCAGCCAGAAAGCGCAGGGTGATGGACGACATACATGGCTCCCGAAAAATTGTTGTTCAAGTGCGCTGTTATTTGAATACCATTCGCCCATGCACGCAAGCCATCCTGCATGCAACCCACCCATGCAACCCACGTTTAGCGCCGCCGCAGGCCACCCAGCATCACACAAGCCAGCGCCGCCACCACCAGCGCAATGCCCGCCCACTGCCACGGCGTGATGACCTCGCCCAGCACCAGCATGCCAGTGGCCAGCCCGACGACGGGCACGCCCAGGCTGAACGGTGCAACCTTGTTGGCGGGGTGGCGCTTGAGCAGCCCTGTCCACAAGGTGTACCCCAGTATGCTGGCCATCCAGCCCAGATAGGCCACAGCCAGCCAGCTGCTGGCGCGCGCATCCAGCCATTGCCAGCGGACCTCTGGTGCATCAAACGCGAGTGACAGCGCCATGAAGGGCACGACGGCAACCGAGCTGCTCCACAGCACAAAGGCCAAAGGTGAATAGTCATGGGGCAGCTGCTGCACCCGCCGGGCGACGATGTTGGACGCCGCCCACATGGCCGCAGCGCACAACGTGAGCAACAGGCCCAGCAGGGTGGTGGCACCACTGCTCACCGTGGCAGGCTGAAGGTAATTCAACACAAAGCAGGTCAAGCCCAGGGCAGCCAGCAGCATGCCCGCCTGCAGCGCGCGGCTGGCGCGTTCGCCCAACAGCACAAAACCAAACAGCGCCGTAAAAAACACCTGGGTTTGCAACAGCACAGAAGCCAGCGCCGCCGTCATGCCCACCTTGAGGGCAAAAAACAAAATGCCGAACTGCCCGACGCCCTGAAACAGCCCATACATCAGCAGCCATTTACGTGCAATCGGCGGCGGCTTGATGAACAGGATCAGCGGCAGTACCGCAAATACGTAGCGCGCAGCACCGAGCTGAAAAGGTGTGAAGTCACGCAGGGCGAACTTCATGACCACAAAATTGAGCCCCCACACCACCACGACCACCAACACCGCCGCTAGGTCGCGGCCCGTCAGCCGGCCTGTCATGCCAGCAGGCGCTGAAGGTACCGGCCCGTGTGGCTGTCTGGGTTGACAGCAATGTCTTCGGGTGTGCCCACGCCCACCACCGTACCGCCGCCCGCCCCGCCCTCGGGCCCCATGTCAATCAGCCAGTCAGCGGTTTTGATGACGTCCAGGTTGTGTTCGATCACCACAATCGTGTTGCCTGCATCACGCAACTGGTGCAGCACCTTGAGCAGCAAGTCAATGTCGGCAAAGTGCAGACCTGTCGTTGGCTCGTCCAATATATACAGCGTGCGGCCGGTGTCTTTTTTACTCAGTTCAAGCGCCAATTTCACGCGTTGCGCCTCGCCGCCCGACAGCGTGGTCGCGGCCTGGCCGAGCTTGATGTAGCTCAGGCCCACGTCCAGCAGCGTGTGCAGCTTGCGCGCAATGGTGGGCACGGCCTTGAAGAACTCTGCGGCAGCCTCGACTGTCAGGTCCAGAATTTGCGCAATGTTTTTACCCTTGTACTGCACCTCTAAAGTTTCGCGGTTGTAGCGCATGCCTTTGCACACGTCGCAGGGCACGTACACGTCGGGCAAAAAGTGCATTTCAACTTTCACCACGCCGTCGCCCTGGCAAGCTTCGCAGCGGCCACCGGCTACGTTGAAGCTGAAGCGACCTGCGCCATAGCCACGTTCGCGGGCAGTGTTCATCTCAGCCAGCAGTTCACGGATGGGGGTGAACAAGCCTGTGTAAGTGGCGGGGTTGCTGCGCGGCGTGCGGCCAATCGGGGACTGGTCGACGTTGATAACCTTGTCGAAATGCTCAATGCCCTCGATGCTTTCATGTGCAGCGGGCTCGTCATGCGCGCGGTACAGGGTGCGGGCCACCGCAGCGTACAGCGTGTCATTGACCAGCGTTGATTTGCCTGAGCCTGATACGCCTGTGACACAGGTCAGCAAACCCACCGGAAACTCCACGCTGACGTTTTTCAGGTTATGGCCCGTGGCGTTGATCACGCGCAGTGCCTGCATGTCGCCCAGCGTGGCCTGA
>JANNYZ010000036.1:0-1606 GCA_031410335.1 Polaromonas sp.
AGCGCTTTTACAAACATGACTCGAAAGAGATCGGTCTGCCGATGCGCTTTTCAGTCTTTATGCCACCGCAGGCTGTGCATGGCCCGGTGCCTGCTTTGGTATACCTTGCAGGCCTGACCTGCAACGAAGAAACCTTCATGATCAAAGCCGGTGCGCAGCGCCTGGCGGCCGAGCTGGGCCTGGCGCTGATCGCCCCTGACACCAGCCCGCGCGGCGCAAATGCGCTTGGTGAAGCAGACAGCTGGGACTTTGGCGTGGGTGCCGGGTTTTACCTGGACGCCACACAAACACCGTGGGCCAAACACTGGCGCATGGAAAGCTACATCACCCAGGAGCTGCTGCCGCTGGTCACGAATGCACTGCCCATCAACGCAGAGCACATCGGCATCTTCGGCCATTCGATGGGTGGGCACGGCGCGCTGACGCTGGCGCTCAAACATCCTGCGCTTTTCAGATCGGTTTCAGCCTTTGCACCCATCTGCGCGCCCGCGCAGTGCCCGTGGGGCCACAAAGCGTTCACA
Source organism: Polaromonas sp. (assembly GCA_031410335.1). Classification (GTDB taxonomy): domain Bacteria; phylum Pseudomonadota; class Gammaproteobacteria; order Burkholderiales; family Burkholderiaceae_C; genus Polaromonas. The sequence goes on from JANNYZ010000036.1 coordinate 522, forward strand.
GGCTATTTGGGCGCAGACGAATCAGGCTGGGCTGCGCATGATGCGACTGCCTTGATGGGCCAGTTGAAGGCCGCGCCCTACCCCGGCGGCATGTTGATTGACCAGGGTCTGGCCGATAAATTCTTGGCCGAGCAACTGCACCCGCATCTGTTTGAAGCCGCCTGTGCTTCTGCCAGCCAGCCGCTCACGCTGCGCGAACATGCAGGCTATGACCACGGCTACTACTTCATCGCCAGCTTCATGGCAGACCACTTGCGCCACCATGCGCAGCAGTTGGCGAGCTAAAACATCTCGCTCTGGCCACGCGCCAGGCCGGGCCTGAACTGGCTTAAATCCAGCTCAACACGCGCCCTGTTAAAGCCCAGGCGGTGACAGGTTTTCTCAAAGCGCTGTCGTATCAGGTCTGCCCACAAGCCGCTGCCCTTCATGCGCGAGGCAAAGTCGCTGTCGTAGTCCTTCCCGCCGCGCATTTCCTGAATGCGCGCCATGATCCGCGCAGCACGATCGGGGTAATGCAAGTCCAGCCACTGCCTGAACAGCGGTGACAGCTCCCACGGCAGGCGGATCACGGTGTAGAAAGCCGACCGCGCACCGGCATCCCACGCGGCCTCCAGCACCTGTTCCATGTCGTCGTTCACAAACGGGATTTGCGGAGCCACGCTGACACCCACAGGCACGCCGTGCTCAGCCAGCGTGCGGATGATGCGCAGGCGGCGCTGGGGCGATGCCGCGCGTGGCTCCATCTTGCGCGCCAGCTCACCGTCCAGCGTGGTGATGGTGATGTAAGCCGCGGCCAGTCGCGCATTGGCCAGCGGTACCAGCAGGTCGAGGTCACGCTCTATGCCCGCTGATTTGGTGATGATGGAAAACGGGTGCCGCACCTGCTGCAGCACTTCAATCGTCTGGCGCGTCAACCGCAGCTCTCGCTCGACCGGCTGATAGCAGTCGGTGTTGGATCCAATATTGAGCAGGCGCGGCACATAGCTGGGCTTGGCCAGGTCGAGCCGCAGCACGTCAGCAATGTTGCGCTTGGCGATGATTTTGGTTTCAAAGTCCAGCCCCGGCGACAGGTTCAAATAACTGTG
>JANNYZ010000037.1:0-16536 GCA_031410335.1 Polaromonas sp.
ATGCTGCTGGGCTATGCCTGGCAAAAGGGCTGGGTGCCGCTGAGCCTCGACTCGCTGATTCGCGCGATTGAACTCAACGCCGTGGCGGTGGACAACAACAAAACCGCCTTTGCCTGGGGCCGCCGCGCAGCGCATGACTTGCCGTCGGTTGAGCGGCTGTTTGCGCCTGCGCAAGTCATCGCCATGCCCACCGCGAGAGACAGCGTCGATGCCTTGGTTGCCACGCGGGTTGAATTTTTGACCGCGTACCAAAACGCCGACTATGCAAAAACATATGAAGCGTATGTGCGCAAGGTAGAGCGCGCCGAGTCACGCCTGGGCAAAACCCTGCTCGCGCAAAACGTGGCCCGCTACCTGTTCAAGCTGATGGCCTACAAAGACGAATACGAAGTCGCGCGTCTGCACACGGACACGGCTTTTTTAAACAAAGTCAACGCCATGTTTGAAGGCGATTTCAAAATCAACTACAACCTGGCGCCACCCATGATCTCGAAGAAAAATGAGAAGGGCGAGTTACAAAAACAAAAGTTCGGGCCCTGGATGCTGACGGGCTTCAAGGTGTTGGCCAAGCTCAAAGGCTTGCGCGGCACGGCACTTGACGTGTTCGGCAAAACTGAAGAGCGCCAGATGGAGCGGGCTCTGATTGGCGAGTACACGGCATCGATTGACACGCTGCTCGAAACCCTGAATGCCAGCAACCACGCTGTGGCTGTTGAAGTGGCGCGCATTCCGGAACTCATCAAAGGCTTCGGCCATGTGAAAGAGCGCAACGTGAAAACCGCCCGCCTGCAGTGGGCAGGGTTGATGAAAGACTTCAGCCTTTCGACATCCGTTGAAACAGCCCACCAGGCAGCCGCATAAGCAGGCCATCAAGCTCAAGCTCAAGCAGCCTGGCTTGCAACTCGGCAGTGGGCAGTCCGGTGCGGGCCTGGATGGCGTCCAGGCTCACAACGTCAAAGCCCAGCGCCGACAGCAACGACGAATCGCCCTCGGGCGGTTCATCGCTATCGTCTGACGACGACATGACTGGCGGAAAAGGAATCTTCAATTCTTCCATCACGTCCTGCGCTGTCTCCACCAGTTTGGCCCCCTGCTTGATCAAATAATGGCAGCCGCGCGACTGCGGCGAGTGGATGGAACCCGGAATGGCAAACACCTCTTTGCCTTGTTCGCTGGCCAGCCGTGCCGTGATGAGCGAGCCTGATTTGAGCGCGGCTTCGACCACCAGCGTGCCCACTGACAAGCCTGAAATGATCCGGTTGCGCTTGGGAAAGTTGGCAGTCAGGGGTGGCGTGCCCACAGGAAATTCGCTGATGATCAAGCCGCTGGCGGCAATGCGATGCGCCAGTGCCAAATGCTTTTTGGGATAGACGCGGTCCAGACCTGTGCCCACGACTGCAATCGTCTGGCCGCCACCCAGCAAAGCCCCGTCATGCGCCGCACCGTCGACGCCCAGCGCCATGCCAGACACGATACACAGGCCCTGCTCGGCAAACGCTTTGGCAAACTGCCGGGCATGGGCTTCGCCCTGCGGCGTAGGGTTACGGCTGCCAACGATGGCCAGATTAATTGCTATGTTATGAATAGCTCCTGGCGCATGATTGACCTGGCTTCCCATCATGTAAAGCACCAGTGGCGGGTCTTCAATATTGAGCAATGCAGCCGGGTAGTGCCCACTGCCAATGGGTGCCACGGCACGGTTGTCTGCAGCTGCCAGCCAGTCCAGTGTGGTTTGCAGCAGACCGGCCAGCTTGGGGGGCTCGGTGGTGATGGCGCTGACCAGTTTTTCGCTGCCCAGCTGGCGCAAAGCGGCAGGGCTTTGCCCGAACACGGCCTCCGCCGAACCGAAAGCGGCCAGCAGCTTGCGGGCCGTGTCATTGCCCACGCCAGGGCTCACGGTCAGGCGCAACCAGGCCTTGAGTTCAGCGCGCTCCAAAGCTTGGGCCTGGCTTGTGACGGGTTTCGTTCGGCTTAGTTGGGGTTGACGATGCGGTCGCCAACTTTCACGCCGTCCGTGATCTGCAGCACCAGCGCATAAGACAGGTTTTCAAAGGTGCGAAACACCATCAGCAAGCCATTGCGCTCGTTGGGCAACTTGATGGATGTTCTGGCGCTGTCGGTCCGGTCGGTCAGGCGTTCGCCGTCTTTCAAAATGGCCATCACGTGGCCGCTCTCCATGCCGTCCTTGCTGCCCCGGTTGATCACGACCACCTGGTTTTCTGACGCAAAACGCACGGCGCTGCCGTAAACCGACACAATTTGCCCCGTGATCGGGATCGCAGGTGCCCGCGGCACGTAGCTTTGCGAGGTGCGCGCAGGCTCGGCCACCAGCCGGTCGCCGACGCGCATTTCTTGCTTGGCCACCACGATGTCAATAGTGGCGGGCACGGTCTCGGTGGTGGTTTTTCCGTCCTTGTTCAGCACTTGCTGCACTGACTCGCCGCGCACCAGTTCGGCCTTGCCAACAAACTGAGCCTCATAGCCAAGAATGGCGCCGGTGGTGGGGTCTTTTAAAGGCGTGGCATTACGAAAAACGCGGTAGTCTACGGGCTCGCCTTTGGCGTCGCTCAGCGGCTTGCCTGCCGTTTTGCTGGTGTATTCGCCCCGGGCATAGGCCCTGTCGCCCCGGCTGAGCAGCACGCGGCCTTCTTGTGCAGCCACGATTCGCGGCGCCACGGCAAAGGCCTCCGCGTCCACAATCAGAGGTTCCGCCAAAAAGGGCTCGATCACGCTCGACGCCAGTGCGGGTATCGATGCATCGGCCAGCGATTCGTAACGGGTGCGGGGTGAGACCCGGACGGAGTCGGTTGGCGGGCCGCCTAAGGCGGTGGCCTGGCTGGTGCGCAAGGTGGCGCGGCCATTGGTTTTTTCCAGTACCAGTTGCTGACCGGGGTAAATGCGGTGCGGGTTTTTGATGTCCTGCAGGTTCATGCCCCATAGCTCGGGCCAGCGCCATGGTGTTTTCAAAAACAAGCCCGATATGGCCCACAGGGTGTCGCCGCTTTTGACGGTGTAACTGTCGGGGGCGTTGGGCGCCAGGTCTGACAGAGGGACACCGGTTTGTGCCACCTGGCTGGCCGTGGCTTTTTGGTCGCTGGTGATGGGAAAATTCTGGGCTTGAGCGGCATAGCCCACGCCCAAAGCCGCGAGCGCAATGAAAAGGCGGGTGAATTGACCAAAATTATTGTGCATCTTGAAAGCTCTTGAGGAGGCTTGAACTTGAGAAATTACCACCGATTCTGTACCTAAGCCCTTGATTAGGCAACGAAAATGCACCGCCCGATGGCCTTGCATGCTTAAAAGTACTGAAAATTTGCGAAAATAGCGACAACTGATTTGCTTCTTATGACACAACTGACCATCCTACGTTACCCCGACCCGCGCCTGCACACGGTGGCCAAACCCGTTGCCGCGGTCGATCAACGCGTGCAAACGCTGGTCGACGATATGCTGGAAACCATGTACGCCGCCGAGGGCATTGGCCTGGCCGCCACGCAGGTCAATGTGCATGAGCGGGTGGTGGTGATCGACGTGAGCGAAGAGCGCGACAAGCCGCTGGTACTGATCAACCCCGAAATCACCTGGGCCAGCGACGAGAAAAAAGTCAATGAGGAAGGCTGTTTGTCAGTCCCCGGCATTTATGACGGCGTCGAACGCGCACTGGCTGTCAAGGTACAAGCGCTTGACCTGGACGGAAAACCCCAAACCCATGAGGCCGACGGCCTGCTGTCGGTCTGCATCCAGCACGAGATGGACCATCTGCTGGGCAAAGTGTTTGTCGAATATTTGTCGCCGCTCAAGCGCAACCGCATCAAAACAAAAATGGTCAAGCAACAAAAAGGTGATTGATGAAGGTCACATGCGGGTAATTTTTGCGGGCACGCCTGAGTTTGCCCGCGTCGCCCTCGAAAATCTACACGCTGCTGGCTTTGACATCGCTCTGGTACTGACCCAGCCAGACCGGCCCGCCGGGCGCGGCTTGAAGTTGCAGGCCTCGCCCGTCAAGCAGTGGGCGCAAGAGCGCAACATCCCGGTGGCACAGCCGCGCAGCTTGCGGCTGGACGGCAAATACCCCGATGACGCCCTGGCCGCTAAAACCGCGATTGACGCTGCACAAGCCGACGTGATGGTGGTGGCAGCTTATGGGTTGATCCTGCCGCAATGGGTGCTGGATACGATGCGCGGGCAATTTTTCGACGGGCCGCCCCTAGAAAAATTAGCCCCCCCGGGGGGCAGCGTCATACACGAAGTGAAAAGCGTGGGGGCCAAGAAACTAGGGTGCTTGAACATTCACGCCTCACTATTACCCCGCTGGCGCGGTGCAGCGCCGATTCACCGGGCGATTGAAGCCGGTGATGCAGAGACGGGCATCACCATCATGCAGATGGACGCCGGGCTGGACACCGGCGACATGCTGCTGGTTGAAAAGCAAACCATGGCACCCGGTGACACCACCCCAACGCTGCATGACAAGCTGGCTGCCCTGGGCGGGCGGCTGATTGTGGAGGCGCTCGAAATTGCAGCCTGCGGCGGCTTCAAGCCGCTCAAGCAGCCGCTTGACGGCATCACCTACGCTCACAAGATTGAAAAACATGAAGCGCAGATTGACTGGCAGCAGAGCGCTGCCGTGATTGAGCGCCGCATCCGCGCCTTCAACCCCTTCCCGGGTGCCAGCAGTGTGCTGAACGGCGAGGTCATCAAACTGCAGGATGCTCATCTTTCAGGAGCTTCTGGCGCACATGCAACAAGGGCAGGAGCCATATTGGGTGTCCAAAATGAGGGCATTGACGTGGTGACCGGCGAGGGTGTCCTGCGCATCACGCGCCTGCAAAAGGCGGGCGGCAAGTCACTGCCTGTGGCGGATTTTCTGCGCGGCTTTGACGTGAAGCCCGGCATGGTGTTCGCGCCCCCGTCGGCATGACGACACTTTTTAAACATCCAGAGTTCCGGCGCGGCATGCGCGACATGTCTTCAGTGGCACCCGGCATTGCTTCCTGGGGACTGATGACCGGCGTAGCGATGGTCAAGTCTGGCCTCAGTCTGCCGGAGGCGCTGCTCATGGGGCTGACGGTTTTTGCCGGCAGCTCGCAGTTGGCCGCCATGCCCTTGATAGCCGCTGGCGCGCCCATGTGGGTGATTCTGGCCACTGCGTTTTGTGTCAACTTGCGCTTTGTGGTGTTCAGTGCCCACCTGCGGCCTTACATCATGCACCAGCCGTTGTGGCGGCGCATGCTCAGTGGCTACCTGACGGCTGACCTGAGCTACGTGCTCTTCACCCGGCGTTACCCGCAACCGTCATCCGACCCAGTTGTGCGCCAGGCGCAAGAGGCCTATTGGGCAGGCAACAGCGCGGTGAACTGGGCCTGCTGGACGTTTCCTGGTTTGCTGGGCATTGTGCTGGCCAATGCGGTGCCGCCCGCCTGGGGCTTGAGTTTTGCGGGCATATTGGCTTTGCTGGGCGTGCTGTGCTCGCTCATCACGGACCGCTTGCGGGCGGTGTCTGCCGGGGTGGCGGGCGCGGCGGCGGTGGCTGTCTTTGCCTTACCGCTCAAGCTCAATATTCTGGTCGCCATTGCGGCGGCGGTGGCCGTTTGCATGCTGCTTGAAAAACCCAAAGTCACCTTGGTCGCCAAGACATGAACCCGCTGGCCACGACAGACTGGTGGACCGTCACCACCATCCTCGGCATGGCGCTGGTGACGGTTATCACGCGCGGTTTTTTCTTTATTTCCAGCAAACCCTGGTCGCTGCCTGCCTGGGCCGCGCGCGGCTTGCACTACGCCCCCATTGCCGCACTGGCAGCGGTGATCGTGCCCGAGATGGTCATGACGCAAGGCCAGTTCATCAGCACCTTCAAAGATGCGCGGATTTATGCGGTGTTGGTGGGGCTGGCCTGGTTTTACTGGCGGCGCGGCATGTTCGGCACGATCGTGGTGGGTATGCTGGTTTACTTACCGTTGCACATTGGCCTACGCTGGTAACCGAACCAATACGTCTTTGATCGCGTAAGCGGCTTTTACAATCGGTTGATGAACTTCATTCGCTTTACTGATCTGTGTGCCCAAGGCAAAGTTAAAAACCAGCGGGTTTTCATCCGCGCTGACCTTAATGTGCCGCAAGACGCGGACGGCAACATCACCGAAGACACCCGCATTCGTGCATCGATGGCCTGCATCCAGTTGGCGCTTGATAGCGGTGCAGCTGTCATGGTCACCTCTCACTTGGGTCGCCCAGCCGAAGGGCAATTCAAACCTGCTGACTCCCTTGCGCCTGTGGCCAAGCGCCTGGGCGAGTTGATGAACCGTGATGTGCCACTGGTTGCCAACTGGGTCGAGGGTGTCACGGTCAACCCTGGCGAGCTGGTGATGCTGGAGAACTGCCGCGTCAACGTTGGTGAAAAGAAAAACAACGAGGCGCTGGCCCGCAACATGGCCGCACTGTGCGATGTGTTTGTACACGACGCCTTTGGCACCGCGCACCGCGCCGAGGCATCGACCTACGGCATTGCCCAGTACGCCAAAGTCGCCTGCGCCGGGCCGCTGCTGGCTGCCGAGATGGACGCCATATCAAAAGCACTGACCGATCCGCGCCGTCCTCTGGTAGCGATTGTGGCGGGCAGCAAGGTGTCGACCAAGCTGACGATTTTGAAAGCGCTCGCCGCTAACGTAGACCAACTCATCGTAGGTGGCGGCATTGCCAACACCTTCATGCTGGCGGCGGGTTTGAAGATCGGCAAAAGCCTGGCCGAAAAAGACCTGCTGCCTGAAGCGGTGGCCGTGATTAAAGCCATGAAAGCACGTGGCGCGGCGGTGCCCATCCCCGTCGATGTCGTGACCGCCAAAACCTTCGCCGCTGATGCGCCCGCCACCACCAAGGCCGCCACCGATGTGGCTGACGATGATTTGATCCTCGACATCGGCCCCAAAACCACGGCCATGCTGGTGGCGCAACTCATCGCCGCAGGCACGATTGTGTGGAACGGGCCGGTTGGCGTGTTTGAGTTTGAAGCGTTTTCGCACGGCACTGAAGGTATTGCCAAAGCGATTGCAGCAAGCAGCGCATTCTCCATCGCAGGCGGCGGCGACACCGTGGCCGCCATTGCCAAGTACGGCATTGAAAAGCAGGTCGATTACATCTCGACGGGTGGCGGCGCTTTTCTGGAAGTGCTGGAAGGCAAGACGCTGCCGGCGTTCGAGATTTTGCAAAAGCGCGCTGCGGGTTAAAAGACAAGCGCTCCTGTTTCAGGAGCTGCTTGCGCATATATCCATTGGTCTAAACGCCTTTTTGATGCCTGAAAACGGCTCAAAAACGGCTTTTCAAGCCCTCAGCGGGACTGCTGGCGCACTTGGTAACTCCGCTGTTACGACGACCCTCTAACCATGTGAAAATAAGAAACTAAATTACAAAGGAAGACAAGCATGCCACGTCGCGCCACCAAAATCGTTGCCACCCTGGGCCCTGCGTCCAACACGCCCGCCATGCTGGAGGCGATGATCGCCGCTGGTGTCAATGTGGTGCGGCTGAACTTCAGCCATGGCAAGGCGCAAGACCACATCAATCTGGCTGCATTGGTGCGTGAGGCAGCCATCAAGGCCGGGCGTGAAGTGGCCATCATGGCTGACCTGCAAGGCCCGAAAATCCGCGTGGGCAAGTTTGCCGATGGCAAGGTGCAGTTGGTGCCGGGTGAAAAGTTCGTACTCGACGCATCGCGCGTGGAGCCGGGTGACATCAAGGGCGTGGGGCTTGATTACAAAGAGCTGCCGCGCGACGTGAAAGCAGGCGATGTGCTGCTGCTGAACGACGGGCTGATTGTGCTGACGGTGGACCGTGTGGTGGGTGAGGCGGTGCACACCACCGTGAAGCTGGGCGGCGAACTGTCGAACAACAAAGGCATCAACAAACAGGGCGGCGGGCTGACCGCGCCTGCGCTGACGGCCAAGGACATGGAAGACATCAAAACCGCGATGAGCTTTCAGGCCGACTACGTGGCGGTGAGCTTTCCGAAAAACGCAACCGATATGGAAATGGCGCGCCAGCTGTGCAACGTGGCGGCCGCGCAGTACAAACACAAGCCGGGGCTGATTGCCAAAATCGAGCGCGCCGAGGCGATTCCCAATCTGGCAGACATCTTGCGCGTCAGCGACGGCATCATGGTGGCGCGGGGTGACCTGGCTGTTGAAGTCGGCAATGCGGCCGTGCCAGCGCTGCAAAAACGCATGATCAAAATGGCGCGCGCGCAAGACAAGGTGGTGATTACCGCCACGCAAATGATGGAAAGCATGATTTTGAACCCGGTGCCCACACGCGCCGAGGTGAGCGACGTGGCCAATGCCGTGCTGGACGGCACCGATGCCGTGATGCTGAGCGCCGAAACCGCCGCTGGCAAGTTCCCGCTGGAAACGATTGTCGAGATGGCCAACATTTGCCTGGAAGCCGAAAAAGCCGAGTACAAGGAAATTGACGCCGACTTCACAGGCAAGCAGTTTGCCCGGATTGACCAGTCGATTGCCATGGGCGCGCTGTTTACCGCCAGCCACCTGGGTGCCAAAGCGATTGTGGCCATGACCGACAGCGGCTCGACCGCCCTGTGGATGAGCCGCCACGACATTCGTGTGCCGATTTATGCGCTCACACCGCGGGTCAGCACCCAGCGCAAGATGACCTTGTTCCGCAATGTACGGCCGCTGCTGATGGACACCAGTGCCGACCGGGACACGGCCCTCAGCCAGGCCGAGCGCCACTTGCTGGACCGCAAAATCGTGCAAAGCGGCGATGTGTATGCCATCACCTGCGGCGAGCCGATGGGTGCGCCGGGCGGGACCAACATGCTGAAGATTTGCCGGGTGGCATAAATAGCCCCCACGGTCGTTCACTGCGTGTAACTCCCTGCCCCCCGAGGGGGCCGCTGCGCCTGCGGTCTGGCAAAGCCAGTCCCGCGGCCCCTGCTTGAATATAGTCAATGCTTCCTGCTTTGCCTGACAGGGTTTTCCGCCGTTAACTGAATCCATCTGCTGGATTTGTGCGTATATTAAAGATCACCATGAACCTGTTGAATTCAAAATTGCCCAGACGCTCGCTATTTGCCATGCTGCCCGCACTGTTGACGGCATGCTCTGCTGTGGACGTGCTCAATGCCACTGTGCCCAGTGACACCTACCGCAACTTTGCTGACCTGCCGTATGGCGACCAGCCGCGCCAGAAGCTCGATGTTTACCTTCCCACGCAGCCGCTGGCCGACAAGGCATTGGCCGCTGGTGGCGCGTCAATGGTGGTTTTCTTTTATGGCGGCAGCTGGTCGTCGGGTGACAGGGCTGATTACCGCTTCGTCGGCGAAGCCCTGGCCTCGCGCGGCATTGTCGCGGTCGTGGCCGACTACCGGCTCAGCCCCGAAGTGCGTTACCCGGTGTTTTTGCAAGACAGTGCGCTGGCCACGCGCTGGGCGGTCGACAACGCGCAAAAATACGGCGCTGATCCCTCCCGCATTTTTGTCATGGGCCATAGCGCTGGTGCCTACAACGCCGCCATGCTGGCACTCGACAAACGCTGGCTGGGCGGCGCAGGGTTAAGCCCTGCCAAGCTGGCGGGCTGGATAGGCCTGGCCGGCCCGTATGATTTTTTGCCGATTGGCGACCGCAAAACGCAAGTCGCCTTTGAATGGCCCAACACGCCGCCTGACAGCCAGGCACTGTTTCATGCGTCCAGCGCCTCGCCGCCTGCACTGCTGCTGGCTCCTGAACAAGACAGTCTGGTGAACACCCAGCGCAGCACCGTTGGCATGACGCAGCGCCTAAAAGGCAGTGGTGTGCGGGTGGAGTCAGAGCTGTACGACACCGTCAGCCATGTCACGATCGTGGCCGCGATGGCGTCGGTGCTCAGAAGCCGCGCGCCCGTGCTGGACCGGGTGACGGCTTTTGTTCAGACAAATTCTGTCAAACGGTAGAATCCTAAGCTTTGGTTACAAGGCGGTTACCGCGTCTTGATACCGCTCTAAACACTCCATTTCTAGGGATTTCATCATGGCACTTGTCTCCATGCGCGAACTGCTGGACCACGCCGCAGTCAACACCTATGGCATTCCAGCGTTCAACGTCAACAACCTGGAGCAGGTACAAGCCGTGATGCAAGCCGCTGACGAGGTCGGTGCACCGGTGATTTTGCAGGCCAGCGCAGGTGCGCGCAAATACGCAGGCGAGTCCTTCATCAAGCACCTGATCGCCGCCGCGATTGAAGCCTACCCGCACATCCCGCTGGTCATGCACCAGGACCACGGCCAAAGCCCTGACGTGTGCCAGGGCGCGATCAATTTAGGCTTCAGCTCGGTCATGATGGACGGCAGCTTGATGGCTGACGGCAAAACGATTGCGGATTACGACTACAACGTCGACGTGACCCGCAAGGTGGTGGACATGGCGCACATCAAGGGCATCACCGTTGAAGGCGAGCTCGGTTGCCTGGGCAGCCTGGAGACCATGAAGGGCGACAAGGAAGACGGCCACGGCACCGACGCCACGATGACGATGGACCAGCTGCTGACCGACCCTGAGCAAGCCGCTGACTTTGTGAAACGCACGCAAATTGACGCACTGGCCATTGCCATTGGCACCAGCCACGGCGCGTACAAGTTCACCCGCAAGCCCACCGGCGACATTCTGGCGATTGGCCGCATTCAAGAAATCAACCGCCGCATCCCCAACACGCATTTGGTCATGCACGGCTCGTCCAGCGTGCCGCAAGACCTGCTGGCCATCATTCGTGAATACGGCGGCGACATGAAAGAAACCTACGGCGTGCCGGTCGAAGAGATTCAAAAAGCCATCAAGTTTGGCGTGCGCAAAATCAACATCGACACCGACATCCGCCTAGCCATGACGGCCGCCGTGCGCAAGTTTTTGCATGAAAATCCCAGCAAGTTTGACGCACGTGAATGGCTCAAACCCGCCACCGCTGCAGCCAAAGCGATTTGCAAAGAGCGCTACCTGCAATTCGGCTGCGAAGGCCAGGGCGCGAAGATCAAGGGCGACAGCCTGCAAGTCGTGGCCAGCAAGTACGCCAAGGGCGAGCTAGAGCAAGTGGTGCATTGAACACCGCTCAATAAAGCAAACCACTGGTGGCATAATTGCTATACACATCAAAGGTGTATAGCTATGAACACACGAACCAATATTGTTTTAGACGACGAGCTCGTTGCCCAAGCCATGATGCTGGCGCGGGTGACGACCAAAAAAGCTGCGGTCGACGCGGCGCTACGAGCGTATGTGCGCAAGCCTGACTACTCGGCTTTGCTGGCATTGCGCGGCAAAGATTTGATCGACCCTGATTACGACCCCAGAGGCCCTTACGGTCTAACCCAAGCTGCGCTTGAGCGGCGTGGCTTGCATACGTTTGAAGATGCACGCCAGGCTCATGAAAAGCAGCTCGATGAGCGGCACCCCACAACCAAACAGGCCAAACAGACCAAAAAAACAACCGCGCCCAAAACAGCTCAAAAGCGCAAAGCGCTGGCCCCAGCGTGATCCTTGACACGTCGGCGTGGATTGAGTTCTTGCGTGCGACAGGCTCACGCGCTGACTTAAAGCTTCAACAAGCTTTTTCGAATTCAAGCGCAATCTGGATGCCAGAGGTGGTCTGTCGGGAAGTGTTGCAAGGTGCTAGAAGCGTGGCGCATTTCATGCAATTACAAACTGCCCTTGATGAACTGTCCCCCTACGTCAGCCCCGACCCTTTTGAGCTGGCTCGAAGTGCATCTTTGCTGTACGCCCGATGCCGCTGGCAAGGCATCACCATTCGTAGCCCCAACGACTGTCTTGTAGCGGCATGTGCCATCGAAGCGGACATGCCTTTATTGCACGCTGACCGTGATTTTTTAGATTTAGCTTCAGTTGACAAACGCTTGAAGCTCATTTGACCCTGACTTTTATGACCACTGTTCACACCTCCTCCATCACCTCCTTGCCCCTGCTGGCCCGAGGCAAAGTCCGCGACAACTACGCCGTGGGCAAAGACCGTCTGCTGATGGTGGCCAGCGACCGCATCAGCGCGTTTGATGTGATTTTGGGCGAACCCATCCCCGGCAAGGGCGCGCTGCTCACGCAGATGGCGCTGTTCTGGTTTGCCAAGTTGGGCCATATTTGCCCGAATCATTTGACAGGCGATGCACCTGAAAGCGTGGTGACGCCCGCTGAAGTGCCGCAAGTCGCCCAGCGCTCGATGCTGGTCAAGCGCCTCAAACCCATCCCGGTCGAGGCCGTGGTGCGCGGCTACCTGGCCGGCAGCGGCTGGGCTGAATACCAGGCCACCCAATCCGTCTGCGGTGTGCCGCTACCCGCAGGTTTGAAAAACGCCAGCAAATTGCCCGAGCCGATCTTCACCCCCGCCGCCAAAGCCGCGCAGGGCGAGCATGACGAAAACATCAGCTATGAGCAGGTAGTAAAGGTAGTGGGCGCTGACTTGGCAGAAAAAATCAAGCGCATCAGCATCGAGATTTACCAGACCGCCGCCGCCTTTGCGCTGACCAAAGGCATCATCATTGCCGACACCAAGTTCGAGTTTGGTTTGGACGAAGACGGCACGCTGACCCTGATGGACGAGGTGTTGACGCCAGACTCGTCCCGCTACTGGCCGATTGAAGGCTACCAAGCCGCCTTCGCCGCTGGCCTGAACCCGCCCAGCTACGACAAACAGTTTGTCCGCGACTGGCTGGAAGCCGTGCGCATCAACGGCAAACCTTGGGACAAAACCCCACCTGCTCCGCGCCTGCCGGATGACGTGATTGCGAAGACTGCGGCCAAGTATCAGGAAGCTTTGACCCGGCTGATGGCTTGAATGTTGCGACTTGTCATTGCGGACTTGATCCGCAATCCATAGCGGTCGATGTGTTGCACTGCTGGTGGTCAGGGAGCGGGGACATGGATCCCGGGTCGGGCCCGGGATGACAATCTACTGAGTTTTTGTGCTGTTTTAGGGTATCAAATCGGCCTCTAGCCCAATGAATACATGCGCAAGCAGCTATCAAATCAGGAGTAACGTTTAAGACTCCCCTGCGCGCTTCGGCACGATAGCCTTGAGGTCTGATGCCAATTGCTCCTTCAAAGAGATGGTCAAACCGTGATTTTTGGTTGAGAATCGCAGCAAAAATTGAAACAGGTCAGCTGCTACGTGTTGCAGAGTTTGCCGCTATTCTTATCGAAGCGAGCTATCTAATAGAAGATTGGTCAAATGCCGTTTTTATAGGGAAAATTGCCATGTTATGTTGCACCGGCTTGCTGTTTAAATTAAGTTAAAACTCAAGACTATGGCTACCAAAGCTCCCCTGTATCGACACGACTTGCGCGATGGAAACGGTTGCGAATCCGTGATCTTGGCTGCGCCTAGTCGTGATGATGTCAAGAACATCCTGTCCTCGAACCTCTCTCCGCACCAGAAGGCAGAAAACATTGAACGGGTGGGATGGTCGCGATTCGACGCGCGACCAAATGAGGATGAAGACGGTGTGGAGTTTGTGACCGAGCTGAAAGGCCAGAAGCATGTATTCGGTCCGGGCCATCCAAGTCATGCCTACCTGCGGAAGCAGTTTCCGAAGCAGGTCGCGGAAGTCGAAGAGTATTTGCGGCAACAAGCCGCTGGTGAGCTTTAACTATACGTTATGCAGCTTCGTAGGCGACGCTATCGGACTATCGTGAAGCACGCGAAGCACTATCATTCGCGGCTAATGAGGGTGCCACGGGAGACTTTGCGCGGAGTGGTGCGCGGTAGCGTTGCACGTTTCAGAAATTTCGTTCCGTCCAGCGCCAAACGCACATTGGGTCGCCGAATTGAACGTCTTATTGCAGTCTATGAAACACGATTTGGGAACGATGCGTTTGCTCAAGACATTATGAAAAAGGTTGCTACTCCCATGCCCCGCTTCAACTGGCTCTCAGGTGGTTTTGCTTACTGGAGAAGCCGCATAACAGGCGGCTCCCGCTGAGCGATAACGTTAAGCCTCCGATGAATGCCATTCGCATTCGACAGGTCCAACAACGGGAATACAGAGATCCGACGGATTTCCTAAAAGGGCTTCGCGATGTCGAACTCACAATGAGTTCGAAGCAGGTCGACCCTCTGGTGCGGCGCCTCCGAACTCGCGGCTTGCGGGAATGGCGGGAGACTCGGTTAGCCGCGTTGTTCTGCCACGGGTACGCAATGCGCACGGGACAGAAACCATATCTCTCTAAAGGTGAGTTTGAGGACGCTGACTGCGTCGCGCGCTGGGAAGTCGGAGATGAAACCCACTTCGCGCCGATTCAAGTCAAAGAGGTCGCCCCGAACGACTTGAATCCGAAAGCAACACTTGCTGATGTGTTGCAGTCGCTGAGCCAATACTCGGGCGTGAACGACTTGACTGTGCTTGTGCACTTGAACCGAAGACAGCACTTCAACCTCACAGAAGTCGACATTCCTGGCGGGCTTAAGATCGCGTCATTGTGGTTGCTTGCGTGCCTTGAGCCGAATCAATCAACATGGGCTATTTGGGGTGACCTGCTCAATAATCCGACCCGAAGCGATTTTGTCTATCCGGCTTAACTCGTCGTTCGACACGAACGGCAGGCGAACAATGGGGGTCAGATTCCAATTAATTCACTCCTAATTTCATAGCTGCTCGCGCATATATCCATTGGTCAAAAGCCCTAAAACATAGGTAAAAATGGCTTAAAAACGCCATTTTTGATGCAGCAAGCCAGTGAAAACCCGGTCAAAAAACGGTTTTAGACCACAAAAATAGCCGTTTTAGAGTGTCAAATCGGCCTCCAGGCCAATGGATATGTGTCCGAGCAGCTCCTGAATGAATAGCGCTTGCCTGACTCGCAACGAGAATCAGGCTGGTGACCCCATCGCTGCAAACGGCGACACGCCAATCAGCACCCGATGCAGCCAAAAAGCAAACACCGCCCAGGCCGCGATACCCGCAAACACCGTGACGATGGTCTTACCGGCTGTACCGGCCGGGTAAACAGTCTGCTCGCGGCGGTCACGGCGGCGCGATACGGCAAACAGCACCACCGCCCACAGCAAAAAGCTGCCGAACAGCACCGTGTCGGCCAGCGAGCCATTGGCCAGCAGGTGTGCGAATGCCCAGACTTTGGTGCCCAAAACCATCGGGTGATGCAGTTTGGCTTTGATCTGGTTGCCGGGCACTTGGGCAGCTGCCAGCAGCACAAACGCCACCAGGGTTAGCAGCGCTGCGATGTGGCGCATGGCCGTTGGCGGGTTCCACAGCATCACGCCTTGCTGGCGCGCCTGGCCGTAGCCCCACACCAGCAGTACAAAACCTGCGATGGACAGCAACGCATAAATGCCTTTGAAGGGCTTTTCGCCGATGCGCGCCCGGGTCTGGTTGCGCCAGTCGTTGGCAAATATGCGGGTGGAATGCACGCCTAAAAACAGCACCAGCCCAGCTATCAAATTCATCATCGCCAAGGTGAACTCCTATCGTGAACGCGTCATCAGCTCAAAATCACACTGCTCAGGCGCCTGCGGTAGGTGGCCACCACCGGGTCATCGGGCGGGATCTGCCCGTCGGCCACCTTGGGTTTGGGGGCTTCCATGATGTCGAGGATGGCGATGTAGGTTTTGCGGGCTTTGTCTTCAGACCAGGTTTTGTCGCGCATCAAAATGTCCAGCAGCTCGTCCAGCGCGGCCGTCCACTGCTGGTGGGCCATGTGAAAGCGGGCTTTGTCAAACCGCGCTTCAAAATCACGCTTGTTCAGGGCGATTTTGGCATCAAACTCGGCTGTCCCCGTTTGTTGGTTGGCGCAAGCAGCTACAAAATAAATAGCGTCTATCATGCGTTTGAGCGAGTCAAAACGCCTGACCACCGTGGTTTGGGCAATCACGGGTGCAAACGCCACCTTGGCCGCATCGGTGTCGCCCCCCAGCAGCAGCGCCTTGACCAGCTCAAACCGGGCAGACTCGTTGGTCGGGTCGTTGGCCACATCTGCCTCAAGTTTTGCCAGTGCCTCTTCGGGTGTCACGTCAGCCAGTGCCAGCTCTTCTTCGGGCAGTTCTTCAACCGGCGGCAAATGCTTGTCTAAAAACTCTTTGACCTTACCCTCTGGCAACGCGCCCTGAAAGCCGTCAACCGGCTTGCCGCCCACCATCAATATACAGGTTGGGATGCTGCGAATACCGAAGGCTGCGCCCAGTTGCTGCTCTTGGTCAGAATCGATTTTGACCAGCTTGAAGCGGCCTTCGTAAGCGACTTCAACTTTCTCGAGAATCGGCCCAAGCGACTTGCACGGGCCGCACCACGGGGCCCAAAAGTCGATCAGAACCGGGGTGGTCATGGAAGCGGCAATCACTTCCTCTTCAAAATTGGCTACGGTGACATCCATCATGAGAGCTTTTCATCCTAAATTACAACAACCAGAAGGTTAGCACGCCGCCCTTAAAATACCTTCTCCTTCAAAGGCAAGCATGACCACCACAACCAATACAAATCAGCCCATCATCGGGGTCGTCATGGGCTCGTCCAGCGACTGGGACACCATGCAGCATGCG
>JANNYZ010000038.1:0-16556 GCA_031410335.1 Polaromonas sp.
GCCCATCAGTGCGGGGTTGCCCGACTGCTCCATGTACACGCCGCACACGTCGTGGCACCAGACCATAAAGCCCGTTGCGCCGCACACGCGTGAGACTTCGGTCATGGCGGCAATCGCCAGCCCGTAGTCCGCAGGTTTGCCCGGCTCGGCCATGTGTGCCTTCAGCGCGCCCAACTCGCCCAGCCTGTGCAAAATCGACTTGGGGTAAATGCCGCGTCGGTCAATGTCGTCAGCCAGCTCCGCCAGTGGGCCGTTAGCCAGCTCGCGCACAGCTTTGATCAGGTCAAAGTCTTGCAACGGCTCGGCTGTTGGGCGCGTTATTGGGCGGTCTTGCACTTCCATACATACTCCTGCTGACTGTTTTGCGAATCAGGCCAAACTGATTTCAAAGGGGATAGGGTTACGCATGCTGTTGGCCACAGGCGAGTAAAAGTTCGCGTGCTGCACGATCTCGTCCAGCACCTCGCGGCTTGCGTCGCCCTCCACCACCACTTTCACGCGGATGGCCTGAAAACCCATCTCTGGCCCGAGCTTTTGCGCGCCACCTGCACCCCAGGCTGCGGGGTTACCAATGTCACCTTCCATGAAAATCTCCAGCTTGCTCAGCTTGACCTTTTTCCAGGTGGCAACAGCCGTGATGCCCACCGCCAGGCAACCGCCCAAGCCCGACAACACAATTTCGCCGGGCGCTGGCGCGGTGTCTTCACCGAACAGATGCAGCGGCTCGTCCACCACCACAGGCGCGTGGTTGCCCACATAGCTCAGTGAGCGGTACATGCCCTGCATCACGGTTTTGACCTTGTTGGTTCCCCGCGACGCGGGGTTGGCGCAGCCCTTGGCAGCAAAGGCCGCCAGGCCCTCGCTATCAATCGGTTTTAAATAGGCTTTGACCGTACTTGGCGCATCTAGGGTTGCAGTGCTCATCTGTGTTGTCTCCAAAGGGTTAAAAATGTTTCAGGCCGCCATTGCCAGCACGGGTGCTTTGGCTTTGATGATCGGCACAGATGTTTCAATAGGCAGGGTGTCGTCACGCGACCATTCATTCCATGAGCCGAAGTACATCCGCACATCCGAAAACCCGGCCTGCTTGAGCGCCAGGAAGGTATTCGATGCACGCGCCCCTTTGAAGCAATACAGATAAACGGTGTCGGAAGCAGAAATGCCAGCCGTGGCGCATTCGGCCTGTACTTCAAGTGGCGACTTGAACACCGGGCCTTGCGCCGAAGGCTTCATGAAGCGGTACCACTCAATCCACTTGGCGCCGGGCAGGCGGCCTTTGCGTGGCGCAAAGTCCTTGCCGTAAG
The DNA here is from genome assembly GCA_031410335.1 of Polaromonas sp. Classification (GTDB taxonomy): domain Bacteria; phylum Pseudomonadota; class Gammaproteobacteria; order Burkholderiales; family Burkholderiaceae_C; genus Polaromonas. The sequence goes on from JANNYZ010000038.1 coordinate 1,305, forward strand.
GGCTGGAGCTTTCGCCCGTCCATTCGTCAATGTCGCGCACGTCCAGCAGCTTGATGTCACTGTGCAACGCGGCAACCACATCGTCTTTGGTCAGCATCACGTCGGCGCCTGACAGGTCGGCGGGGAAGGTTTTGGCAACCGGCGTTGGCTTGTCGGTACTCACGACCATACCCGCGGCTTTCCAGGCAGAAAAGCCGCCATTGAGCACCTTGATTTTGGGATAGCCCAACCAGGTCAGCAGGTAGTAGCCGCGGCACGACTGGCCGTAGCCGCTGTTCAGGGCGTCTTCATAAAACACCGCTGTCTCAGTGCCCGACAGGCCAATCGCGCCAAAGTGTTCGGCAAAAGTTGATTTGAGTGCTTGCAGGCCCTCAGCGGTCGAGGTGGCCAGGAAGGTAAAAATCTCGCGCATGTTGAACGCACCGGGCAAGTGGCCAGCAGCGTAAGTGTCAGCATCGCGGGTGTCGATCACAACGACAGGCTCAGCGCCCATCATGGTCGAAAGCTGATCGGGGGAAACGAGAACACTGTCAGTCATCATGGCAATCTCCAGAAGGTTCACGGCACATGCCGCCATCTTCCTTATTGCAACGGGCGTGCCAAACACCCGTTTCAGGTCGTATTCAGATATAAAAAGAGCCTCTATACCAATGAATACAAGCGCAAGAAGCTACTAAAATAATAGCGCCTGGAGGACGCGAAAAAGCCCTGACCCGACACAGTGTCTACAAATTGTCGACACTGTGTCGCGCCTTAAAGCCCCAGCTTGCGCAAGCGGTAGCCAAACTGCCGCACCGTCAGGCCCACGGCTTGTGCGGCGCGCGACTGGTTGCCGCCATGCGCGCGCAGGGCAAGTTGTAGCTGCTCTGGTGAATGGGACTGAACGGCCTGGTAGTCCCTCACGATGGGTTGTGTTGACAGCTTCAGGGTTGCGGCGGCTTTCATGACCTGCCCATCACCCCCATCACCCGCATTACCTGCATCAGCCTTGTCGGTTGGTAAAAACCGCCGCAGCTCTTTGGCGGACACCATGGCGCTGTCGGTCAGCAGTACCAGGCGTTCAATCACATTGCCCAGCTCGCGTATATTGCCTGGCCAGGGGTGTTGTTCCAGCTTGGCCAACGCGTCTGGCGCGAGGCTGACATTGCGCTGGTTGTCCTGGTTGGCACGGCTTAAAAAATGCAGCGCCAGCGCCCGAATGTCTTGTGGCCGCTCACGCAGCGACGGCAGGCGGATCGGAATCACATTCAGGCGATAAAACAGGTCACGCCTGAAAAGCCCTTGCTGCACGTCTTGTTCCAGATCGCGGTTGGTCGCCGCCACCACCCGCACCGCCACAGAGATCTCGCGCTTGCCGCCTAGTCGCACCACCGTGCCTTCTTGCAGGGTGCGCAGCAGCTTGGTCTGCATGGCCAGAGGCATCTCGCCAATCTCGTCCAGAAAAATTGTGCCGCCGTCAGCCTGTTCAAACCAGCCAGCCCGCGCCGTTTGCGCGCCAGTGAACGCGCCGCGCTCGTAGCCAAACAATTCAGACTCAAACAGGGTGTCGGGTATGGCCGCGCAATTGACCTTGATGAAAGGCTGGTCGCGCCGCTGGCTTGACAGGTGTACGGCGCGTGCAAACAGCTCTTTGCCGGTGCCTGATTCGCCCAGCAGCAGCACACTGGCCGAGGCCTCAGACACACGCTCCAGCTCGCTGAGGGCTTGCAGCAGTGCTGGCGACGTGCCAATGATGCCGTAGCGTGCGGCAGCTGTTTCAAGTGCGCGGGTCAACAGCTGGTTTTTGACCTGCAGAGCTTTGGTCTTCTCGCCGACGAGGGCTTGCAGCTGCAGCAGTTGCCCGGCCAGCGTTGCCAAAATTTTCAAAACCGCCACATCGTCGTTGAGCTGCCTGTCGCGGCTGCGAATGCGGTGGCAGGCCAGCACGCCAATCACTTCCAGGTTCACCTCAATGGGTAGCGCGATAAACGCCACGACTTCTTGCGGCAGCTTGCCTCGCGCGACCGCGCGTGCCAAAAACTGCGGTTCGGCATCAATGTCCTGCACGATGATCGGCTGCGCCGTGGCCAGCACCCGGCCGGTGATGCCCTCGGCCGGGCCGTAGCGACCCCGTGCCATTTCGGTTTTGGTCAGTCCGTAGGCGTAGCGAATGCTCGATGTGGGGTGGTTGGCCGGACTGCGTGGCTCTGGTTTGCGGTCGGCCAGTCCGTCCAGCGCAATGTCCCCGACAAAATCAGCCAGCACAATCCGCCCCCGGTTCAGGCCCAGCAGCTCGGATATCAGATGCAGCATTTCCCGCAGTACCACCTCGGGCGCCAGGCTTTTGCCCACCAGGCGCATCACCTCGCTCATCAACAGCAGTTCCTGCGCCCGCCACTCGGTGGCGGCTTTGGCTTGGTTGGCAGAGTTGGGCATCTACCGGACTAGCAATAAGCCCGCCAGCCCCATACCCGCCCAGCGCAGGCCCCGACTTTGTGGGTTCGGGTGCTTTTTAACCGCCCAGAAGGACTTGAATAATGTCCACGATCACGTTGTTTTGCTGCTGCACCAGCACGATGTCACCACCGATGCGTGCGTAGCGGTAGCCGTAAGGTGCAGGCGGCAGCATGCGAATGACCGGTTGTGCCACCGAGTAAACCGTCACATTGCGCGGCACTGGCTGGCCCACAACCCAGTTGCGGACCTGGCCAGGAGGCAGGCAGCCGTTGTTCTTTTTGGCCAGGCCGGGAGGGCAGCGCCTGCCGTCACGGTACGTCGTGGTGTAGTACTCGCGAACAAAAGTACGCTGCTGGTCATTAAAGTAAGCGCCTTGTTTGATTTCTTCGCGCTCGCGCTTTTCGGCTCTCTTCTCAGCCTTCTTCTCATATTTCTCGCTGTGCTTATTGCCGTGCTTGTCGCCGCCCTCGCCGCGGTCGTCGCCCTTGTCTTTTGCGAAGCCAGCGCCCGCAAACAAAAGCGATGCAATCGCCAGGCTAACAATACGCAGGGAATGTGAAGAGGTTGTCATGATGGGGTTCCTTGGAGTTTTAATGGATGCCCCTATAAAACGCCTCAAGCCGCCTGGCTGCCGACCAGCACAAGTAGGACAGCGCCCCGTCTTGGCCCCTCGTTTTGACTACTTGTGTGCTGGTTAGCCCCGCATCAGCGCTTCAATCTCATCGGCCTTCACAGGCACGCCGCGCGTCATCAGCTCACATCCTTGGGTCGTCACCAGCGCATCGTCTTCAATGCGAATGCCGATGTTCCAGAACTCTTTAGGCACGCCTTTGGCGGGGCGCACATACAAACCCGGCTCGATGGTTAGCACCATGCCTGGCCGCAAAATGCGCGGCGGTTTTTTCATCACCATCTCGCCCAGCGGGTCGCGCTCAGGGCGCGGCTTGCTGCCCGGTTCGGTGTAGTCGCCGCAGTCGTGCACGTCCATGCCCATCCAGTGGCCGGTGCGGTGCATGTAGAACTGGCGGTATGCGCCGCTTAGCAGCACGTCGTCAACACTGCCATGTTTCTTTTTATCCAGCAGGCCCGTATCCAGCATGCCTTGCACCAGCACGTGGGTGGCGGCGTCGTGCGGGTCGGTAAAGCGTTTGCCCGGCTTGGTCACCTTGATGGCGGCTTCTTGCGCGGCTAAAACAATGTCGTACAGCGTGCGCTGCGCCGGCGTGAATTTGCCATTGGCCGGGAAGGTGCGCGTGATGTCGCTAGCGTAGCCGTCCAGCTCGCAGCCTGCGTCGATCAAACACAAGTCACCTGCTTTCAGCTCAGCGGTATCAGCGCGGTAATGCAATATGCACGCATTCGCCCCAGCAGCAACGATGCTGGTGTACGCCGGGAACTGCGAGCCATGGCGACGGAATTCATGCAGCAGCTCGGCCTCTAAATGGTATTCACGCAGGCCGCCTTTAATTGGCTTGCGTAACATGACCGCGCTAGTCTGCATAGCCCGCACATGCGCGCCTGCTGAGATAGCCCCTGCACGGCGAAGGATGGCAATTTCATGCGCGTCCTTGATCAGCCGCATCTCGTCCAGCAGCTTGCACAGGTCATGCTGGCTTTGCGGGCATTCCGCGCCGTAGCGAATGCGAGCCCGCACCTTGCCCAGCCAGCCGTCGACTTGTGTTTCCAGTCCTCGGTGGGTGGCGAAGGGGAACCACACCGCGGGTTGATTGCTCAGCAGCAAGGGCATTTTGGTGTCCAGCTCGTCCACGCTGAAGGCTTCATCAACATTCAAGCCGGCGACTGCTGCCTTGGGCCCCAGCCGAATGCCGTCCCAAATTTCGCGCTCCAGGTCTTTGGGGCGGCAAAACAGCGTGGTTTTGCCCGTGCCGTCGATGGCCAGCCAGCCATCGGGTTCGCTAAAACCCGTCAGGTAATAAAAGTAGCTGTCGTGCCGGTACGGAAAGTCGCTGTCGCGGTTGCGCGGCTGTTCAGGGGCTGTGGGCAGTAAGGCAATGCCACCGCCAGCGGCTTTGAGGGCTTTGGCGATTTGGGCGCGGCGTTTTTGGTAAACAGTCATGGTCATGACAATCAGTTTAAGTTCAATTGCGCTAACCGTTCAGGCGTTCCCACATCCGTCCATGCGCCCGTGTACAGCTCTGCGCTGACTTCGCGGTTGTCCATCGCCGCGCGCAGCATGGGGGCCAGGGGGGCTTTGATGCCGTCGGGGTTGCCAAACGGCAAAGTGTCAAAAAACGTTTTACGGTACAGCGCGATGGTGCTGAAGGTGTGGCGCGGCTGTTCGCTGTTTGCTGGCAAATTCAAGGCTAGGCCGTCTGCGCCCAACCCGAAATCACCTTTCAAATGGTGTGCCGGGTTGGGTACCAGCCACAGATGCGCCAGCTTGCCACTGGCTGTGAAGCGCTCTACCGCCGCCTGGGTAAATTCAAAACCCGGCGCAAAAACATCGCCCGCCAGCACCCAGAACACGTCGCCCAATTGGGGCAGCGCCCGCGCAATGCCGCCTCCTGTTTCCAGCGCGCCGCCAAAATCAATGCCTTCATGGGAGTATGAAATGGATAGCTGCTCGCGCACGTGTCCATTGGCGTTGAGGCCCATTTGATGCCCAGAATGGCCTGAAAAATGAGGCTCGAACTGCTCGCCCAGCCAAGCGGTGTTGATGACCAAGTCCGTAAAGCCGCCGTTGATCAGCGCCTGGACATGCCAGTCCATCAGCGCCTTTCCGCGTACCTTGAGCAGCGGCTTGGGGCAGGTGTCGGTCAGGGGGCGCATGCGCTCGCCGCGCCCGGCGGCCAGAATCAGGGCGGGGATAGTCATTGAAACTTTCACAGGGTTTTCCATAGTCGCACTTGCAAAAATAGGGTCAGGCCAGCTATTCTTGCAGCGCCTATTTTGGCGTTAGTTTTTAATAATTTCTGGAAATACTCATGAACAAATTACTCTCTAGCCTCGCTCTGGTAGCGTTTGCCGTGTCCTCAGGTGCTGCATTTGCTGCATCCCATGCAGGTGGTGCACCTATGGCCGACAAGAAAATGGAAGAAATGAAAGCGGCTTGCAAAAAAGCCGACCCAAAGATGGACGACAAAATGAAAGCCGAATGCAAGGCAATGGAAGCAAAGAAGTAATCGGGCCTGCGCCCTCACCAATAAAAACGGGCCATGCAGGCCCGTTTTTTTTCGACTGTCTGCGCGCTCAGAGTGTTGGATAGTCCGTGTAGCCTTCAGCCCCGCCGCCGTACCAGGTCTTCTGGTTGCCGGCATTAAAAGGCCCGCCCTGCTTGAGGCGCGCCACCAGGTCCGGGTTGGCGATGTACAGCTTGCCAAAGGCCACCAGGTCGTCACCTTCTTTCACGGCCGTCTCGGCCATGTGCTGGTCGTAGCCGTTGTTCACCATCCAGGCGCCCTTGCCCCCTGCCTCGCGGTATGCGGCTTTCAGGGCCGCGTAGTCAAACGGCCGCTCGGCCATCTCGCGTGCTCCGCCCGTGTCGCCCTCAATGATGTGGATAAAAGCCAGGTTCATTGATGCCAGCTCTCGCACCACGTAGTCAAACAATGGCTGCGGGTCGGCGTCACTGATGTCGTTCGCCTTGGTTACGGGCGACAGGCGGATGCCGGTGCGGCCACCGCCCACAGCGCTGGTCACGGCGCGTGTCACTTCCAGCAGCAGGCGCGCGCGGTTCTCAATGCCGCCGCCGTAGTCGTCTTTGCGCTGGTTGGCACCGGTTTTTAAAAATTGGTCCAGCAGGTAGCCGTTGGCAGCGTGAATTTCAACGCCATCAAAGCCCACCGTTTCTACCGCATTGCGTGCGGCGGCCTGGTAGCTGTGCACCAGCTCAGGCAGCTCTTCAGCTTTCAGTGCGCGCGGTTCAGATGTCTCCACAAACACCGGTTGGCCGTCTTTGATCAACACGGTTTTGGTCTTGGCCGTGATGGCGGACGGCGCTACCGGCGCGCCGTTGTCAGGCTGCAGCGACGTGTGCGACACGCGGCCCACATGCCACAACTGCACCACTATTTTGCCGCCCGCCGCGTGCACGTCGTGGGTGACTTTCTTCCATTCATCGAGCTGCTCCGTCCCGTACAGGCCGGGCACGTCTGAATAGCCCTGGCCCTGCTGGGTAATGGCGGTGGCCTCGGTAATGATCAGGCCAGCCGACGCGCGCTGGGTGTAGTAAGCGGCGGCAAATGGCCCTGGAATTGCATTTGGGGAACGGTTGCGCGTCAGCGGCGCCATCACGATGCGGTTGGCAAGGTGCAGGTCACCCGCGGTGACGGGGTCAAACAAAGTGGGCATGAAGAGCTTTCTAAAAATCAAACGAGCCCGAGTTTGTCTTAAAAACCAATGCGCCTGTGCAAGACAGGTTGCTCAGTTTGTGTCAGCAGCCGTCCAAACCGCCCTTACCTGATCAAGCCCTCAGCCCGCATGGCCGCCAGCACCGCAGGTCGCTGGGCCATGTGGGTGCGGAAGGCGGCGAGATTGGCAAAGCTTGAAAGGTCAACCTTGACCAGCGGTGCCCAGTTGCTCACGTTGAAAAGGTACGGGTCGGCCACGCTGAAGGTGTCGCCCATCAGGTATTGCTTGCCTGCCAGTTGTTCGTCCACCCACTTGAAGCGGCTGAGCAGTCTTTCGGTCACCGATGGTTTGTACTCAGCAGGCGTGGTGGGGTTAAACAGCGGAGCAAAGTTTTTATGCAACTCGGTGCTGATGAAGTTCAGCCAGCCCTGCATTTGTGCGCGTGCCACCGTGCCATTGGCGGGGGCCAGGTGTTTGCCTGGCACCTGGTCGGCGATGTACTGCACGATGGCCGGGCCTTCCATGAGGCGGGTGCCGTCGTCAAGTTCCAGCAGCGGCACATAGCCCAGCGGGTTGATGCTGTAGTAGTCGGTGCCGTCTTCCAGTTTGTGGGTTTTGGTAGGTGCCTTGACGGGCGTAAACGCCATGCCCGCCTCAATGAGCGTGATGTGAACTGAAAGCGAGCAGGCACCGGGCGAGTAATAAAGCTTCATGTACATGTCCTTGAGAAAGTAAAACCTGCATGAGTGTAAGCAAAGAGCCAAAATAGCGCATGACCAAAATTTTCAAATGGCTGGTTGCACTGGCTCTGGGCTTGGTGTTGCTGTTTGCGGCGCTGGTGTTTGCGCTGCACCGGTGGGTCGGCACCGATGACTTCAGGCAGCGGGTCACGGCTGAAGCCACCACGGCTCTGGGCGTGCCCGTGGCGCTGGGCAGCATCAGTGTTGACATGTGGCCCGTGCCGGCGGTCGCCTTCAATGAGATCAAGCTGCAGACCACGCCTGCCATCACCGTGGGACGGCTCGAGGCGCGCCCGCAGTGGCGGCCACTGCTGCAGGGCCAGCTCGTGGTGGCCACGCTCATGGTGCGGCAGGCCGTGCTGCCGCAAACCGGGCTCGACGCGCTGCTGGCAGCGCGACAGGCGCGCCGGGCAGATGCGTCACCACTGCTATTAAAACAGAAGCTGCTTGCGCAAGTATCTATTGGCTCAGAGGCCAAAAAGGCACCTGATTTGGCCCTAAAAACAGCGCTGATCACTCCAAACGCAACACCTGCGGCCATCCAGTGGCTGCCGCGCCGCGTTGTGCTGGACGACGTGACCTGGATCAATGCGGTGGGTACGGCCACAGCACTTGACGGCCAGACGCGGCTGGCCACCGATGGCCTGCCCGACAGCGCGTCGCTGACGCTGATTCGCGGCAACCTGAAAGGCCTGCAGGCCATGCTTCAGCGCCAGACGGCACTGGGCGCGCCAGACCAGCAATGGGGCTTGCAGGTGGACGTGGGCGGCGGCAAGGTCACGGGGCCCATCAACCTGCAATTGCCCGCCGCCAATCGCCCCCTGCAGCTTCAGGCCAAGTTGCAAACCCAGGGCGTTGAAGTTGCTGCGCTGACCGCACCCAACAAACCGTTAAGCGGCCTGCTCGACGCCAGCACCACCGTCAATGCCCGCGCCGCCACCACGGCGGGGCTGGGCGAGGCACTTCAAACTGTCACCACCTTCACTGTTCGCAATGCGGTGCTCAACGGCATCGACCTGGCCAAGGCGGTAAAAACCGTGGGCATGCAGCGCGGCGGCGAGACGCGGCTTGACAGCCTGACCGGGCAGATCAACACCCAGGGTCGGGCCGCACAACTCAGTCAGCTGGTGGCCAGCTCTGGCGCACTGACAGCCAACGGCCATGTGAATGTGACCGCCGACAAAGCCCTGAGCGGCCGCATCGACGTGGCGCTGGCCGGCGACAGCAAGCTGGGCAAGGCGCTGGGCGGTGCGGTGGGTATACCGCTGAGCGTGGGCGGCACGGTGGCCGCGCCGCAGGTCACACTGGAACGCTCGGCCCTGATTGGCGGCGTGCTGGGTTCGCTGGTAGCACCGGGGCCGGGCACGGTTGGCGGGCTCAAGCTGGGGGGCAAGGTGGGCGAGGGCTTGAAGGGCCTTTTCGGCAACAAATAAGCCGCACCCAGCGGCCGTCATCTTGTCCTACAGCGTGTGGCGCTGGCTGCTGAGTCCACGGCCAATGCTCTGCTTTTAGCATCAGAGCTTCTGCATATTCGCTCCCAAGGAGGCCACCATGCTCAAGTACGCCATCATTTTCGCGTTGATATCTCTGGTTGCTGGGGCTTTGGGCTTTGGCGGCGTGGCTGCTGGCTCCGCCGGCATTGCCAAAATTCTGTTTGGCCTGTTCCTGATTCTGGCGGTCATCTTTGTCGTGCTGGCCGCTCTGGGCGTAGGTGCGGTTAAAAAAGTTCTGAAGTAAGCCGGCTCCTCATTCCACACACCATGCACACCTCAAGCATTGACCTCCAGCTGGACTACGACGTCACTCACCCAGCCCATTTTTTGTTCAACATCGAAGCCGCCTTTGACGAAGGCCACCGCATCGTGTCAGAGCGCCTGAGCATCACGCCCAGTGTCAAGGTGCGCACATTCTTTGACGAGCGCAACGGCAACCGCTTTGTGCGGCTCGACGCGCAACGCGGCCAGTTGTCGGTCAACTACCACGCCAGTGTTGAGCTGATTTCAACCCCCGTGCCGCTGCACTTGGACGAGGCGCTGGTCACGGCCGTGCCCGACGACGTGCTGCGTTACCTGATGCCCAGCCGCTACTGCGAGTCAGACCTGCTCAGCCGCGTGGCCCAGCAGATGTTCGGCGGCCTGCCGCACGGCCTGTCCCGCGTTCGCGCGATTGAAAACTGGATCCATGAGTCGATTCACTACATGCCCGGCTTCAGCAACTCCACCACCACAGCGCAAGAAGTGTTTGTGCAGCGCGCCGGCGTATGCCGCGACTTCGCGCACCTGGGCATCACCTTTTGCCGAGCACTCAACATTCCGGCCCGGCTGGTGGTCGGCTATGTGCATTTTGCAGAGCCACCGCAAGACTTTCATGCCGTTTTTGAAGCGTGGCTTGACAACCAGTGGGTCACATTTGACCCCACCAAAATGGCCCCGATTGACCGGCTGGTGCGCGTGGGCACAGGGCGCGACGCCAAAGACGTCGCGTTTGCCACCATTTTTGGTGGCGTGCAAATGCTGCGCAAGGAACTGCAGATCGACGAGGGCGACAAGCTGGTTGACCAACCCCTTAAAGGCACTGCGCCCTTGCTGTCGGTCGTGATGCTTTAAATCGGCTTGAACGAATGACTTACGTGGCGTAGCCGGTGTCCAGCCGGTTGAGCTTGCGTATCAGCGACGGCCAGACAAACCCCCCGCCCAAGCCGCCGGTTTGCACCCGCATTGCTTCGGCCACACCACTGACGATGGCAGGGTTGACATGCGTCAGCTCAGTGCCACCAGCCTGCGCATCAATCTGTATGCGGCAGGTGTTTTCAAAGGTGTACATGCTTAAAAACGCATCGGCAATCGTCTTGCCCACCACCAGCAGGCCATGGTTGCGCAGCACCAGAAAGTTGGCCCGGCCCAGGTCGGCCTGCAGGCGCGGCTTTTCCTCGTCTTTAAAAGCCACACCCTCATAGGCGTGGTACGCCAGCGAGCCCAATACAAACGTTGACTGCTGGCTGATGGGCAGCACGCCCGCCGCCTGCGCACTGACGGCCACGCCGGCGCGCGTGTGGGTGTGCAGCACGCACAGGGCGTCGGGCCGTGCCTCGTGCACTGCGCTGTGAATCACAAACCCCGCCGGGTTGACTGGAAACTCTGACGCAATCACCTTGTTGCAGGCCTCATCGACCTTGACCAGGCTGGACGCGGTGATTTCGTCAAACATCAGGCCATAAGGGTTGATGAGAAAGTGGTGCGCGCCGCCGCTGACAGACGGAGGCAGCTTGGCGCTGATGTGGGTAAAAACCAGGTCGCTCCAGCCGTACAGCGCCACCAGCCGGTAACAGGCCGCCAGGTCAGCGCAATTGCCATTCTTCAGCGCTGACGACTTCTTTGAGTGAGGGAATATGCATCAGGTGTCTCCGTTGTTTTGAAACCAAGCTGCTACGTTACGCCAGTCGCGCGCTGGGCACTGTCACTGACACAACACCGCATCAGGGTTTAGGCACTTCTAAAAATGAATTTATAGAGGTGCCGGCATATCGGCGCCGCAGCTCCAGCATTGCTCAAAGCCGCCTTCCACCATTTCGCCGCAGCCACACATCCAGCGCCGCTGCGGCAGGTTTTGCAGGTCGTGCAGCAGCGCTTTGGCTCGTTCTTCGTGATGGTCGTGGGTCACCCACACCTCGGGCAGGCACTGGTCAGGTGGCAAATCGCCCGCAATACCGCTTAAAAAATACCGCTGCACCGACGCCGCCATGCCCGCCTGCGACAGCATGTCTGCCCACAGCGTGGCAATGGCGATGTTGGGGGCTTGGGCCAATTTGCGCATGCAGGCAGTGTAACCAGATACCGCCCGAAACCCCCCTGCAGCCAGCCTGAAGTCACTCCTGATTTAATAGCTGCTCGCGCATGTCTTTATTGGCTTGCAAGCTCTGCAGTTGCTGATGCGCAGCGCTGGCCCAGTCCACCGGCAGCTGCTGCTTGGCCCGCAGGTAGTGGTTGGTAAACACATCCAGGTAAGCAGCCAGGGTTTGCGCGGGCAGCGCCTCGCCAGCCAGCGCCAGGCACAGCGCGGCCACCTCTGACGTGCAAAAGTGACTGTCCTGCTGGGAGCGGCGCAGCTTGTAGTTAGACAGTTGCTCGCTTTGCAGACTCAGTACTGGCAGCTTGTCGAGGTAGGGGCTTTTGCGAAACATCTTGCGCGCCTCGGGCCAGGTGGCGTCCAGCAATACAAACAGTGGGCGCTTGCCTTTGCCGTTCCTGGTGGCGGGTTGCACTTCCGTCACCACACGCCCGCCAGGCACAAACGCTTCAGGAAACACCAGGTACGGCTGCCATTGCGGGTCAGCCAGCAGCGCCAGCAGCGCCGGGTCCACCTCGGTGCGCGCCCAGCCAAAGGCAAAGGTGTCAGGCACCACATCCGCCACCAGCCAGCCGGTGTTGCTGGGTTTCAAAGCTTCAATGTCGGCCATGACAAGGCACACCCCGGCCCGCACCGGCACAGCGGGCCGCAGCGCACACATGCAGTGGCTAACGACCAGCCGGCAGCCCGCACAACGCTCGGCCTTGGAGCCGCCCCGCGCTAAAAACGGCTTGGAGCTGCGCGCCAGCCGTGCACTACGCAGGTGGCTGACGGCATGCGGTGGGGGGGCTATCAGACCGGCCTGTCGTTTATTTACTCGGCCGGTGCACCGCGCACAGCTTGTTGCCGTCCGGGTCGCGCATGTAGGCCAGGTACATCTTGCCCATGGCACCGTCCCGAAAGCCCGGTGGGTCTTCGCACGTGGTGCCGCCGTTGGCCAGCCCCGCCGCATGAAAAGCCGCGCCCTGCTCGGGCGACTGCACGGTAAAGCCCAGCGTGCTGCCATTGCCGTGGCAGGCAGGCTCGCCATTCAAGGGCGTTGATATGGCAAACGTGCCCGTCGGGCTGCGGTAAAAGTAGCGGTTCTTGTTGGCCGCGCCAGGCGCAATGCCCAGTGTGCCCAGCACCGCGTCATAAAACTTCTTTGAGGCTTCCAGGTCATTCACACCCAGCATCACATGACTGAACATCGCTTGTCTCCGTTAAAGGGTTTGCTCAACAACATTGAGCCGCTCAAATGGTAGCCGATGGCAGTTGTGCCAACACACCACTTACTGCGCCAGTCGGCAGCCAGCGCGTAACCCGTGCACCACCAGGCAAGCCTCCCCCCTTGAAATGTCAGGCGTTGCAGATCACTTGTGTGGGACGTTTCTGATTGCGCGTTTATCACCGCAACGCAGTCAAATCGCCATCCCATAATGCGCGATGAATAAAAGTTCTCGAACGTTTTGGGTCGGTATGGCCATCGCCTTGGCCACTGCGGCAGGCTTGCTTTTGGCGTTGAATTTTTCGGCTGGCGAGAAAAAAATCAACCAGCAACTGCCCCGGCTGTATTCAACCAGCGACCCGCAATTCATCCGCGCGCTGGACGGCCTGCTGGGCCGCGGCATCGTTGGCGGCAACCAGGTTCAGGAGCTGCTCAACGGCGAGCAGATTTTCCCGTCGATGTTGCAGGCCATCCGCAGCGCCACGAAAACCATCACCTTTGAAACCTACATCTATTGGTCTGGCAATATTGGCTCAGAGTTTGCCGACGCGCTGGCCGAGCGGGCACGGGCCGGGGTCAAGGTTCATGTGCTGATGGACTGGGTAGGCAGTGGCAAGATGGACGAAGCGTTGCTCAAAAAAATGAAAGACGCCGGTGCGGACATCCGCAAGTTTCACAAACCGGCCTGGTACAACGTCGCCCGCCTGAACAACCGCACCCACCGCAAGCTGCTGGTCGTTGACGGTGCTGTGGGCTTTACCGGCGGCGTAGGCATTGCCCCCAAGTGGGAGGGCGCGGCCCAAGACGCAGACCATTGGCGCGACTCACATTTTCGGGTGGCCGGCCCCGTCGTTTCACAAATGCAAGCCGCCTTCATGGACAACTGGATCAAGGTGTCGGGCCAAGTTCTGCATGGCGAGGCTTACTTCCCCACCCTGCAGCCTGCCGGCAACAGCCCGGCCCAAATGTTTTTCAGCTCGCCCAGCAGCGGCAGCGACAACATGGCGCTCATGTACCACCTGGCCCTGACAGCAGCACAAAAAACCGTGGACTTGTCGATGGCCTACTTTGTGCCCGACGCGCTAAGCCAAAAGATCTTGGTCGACGCTCTAAAGCGAGGCGTGCGGGTCAGGCTGATCACGCCAGGGCCCATCACCGACACAGAAACCGTGCGGGCAGCTTCACGGCAAACATGGGGGCCGCTGCTGGCCGCAGGCGCAGAGATCTATGAGTTTCAGCCCACCATGTACCACTGCAAAGTCATGATTGTGGACAACCTCATGGTGTCCGTCGGCTCCACCAATTTCGACAGCCGGTCTTTCAGGTTGAATGACGAGGCCAACCTGAATGTGTATGACAGCGCCATGGCCACCCGGCAAACCGCGGTGTTTGAAAGCGACCTCAAACGGTCACGCCGCGTGTCCTACGAAGAGTGGATGAATCGCCCGTTGAAGGAGAAAGCAAAAGACTGGATGGCCTCGGTTTTTCGGTCGCAGATTTAGTGAGCTGGCAGCGCCAGGAGGGCGCACCAACAGATGGTGAGCTGAACCTGCAGGTTGGCGGTGTTAAGCCAGATCTGACTGGCGGTTGGGGCAGCAAAAAATTTAGTCTGGCCCAACTCTTCCCCAGTTGGCCGAACTTGTCTGATTTGGTTTGGTGGGTTGATTAAAAGCCAGCCGCTATCACGCTTATAGCAGCTTACGCATGTATTTATTGGGCTGGAGGCACTTTTGATGGTTAAAAACGGCCTAAAACGGCCTCAAATTCTGGTTTAGAAGCGAGAAACTTGGGTTGTGAGCTGGTTTTAGCCTATTTTGGGGTATCAAAACAGGCTCTAGGCCAATAGATATGTGCGCAAGCAGCTACTAAAAGCAGAGCGACCGCGATCGGCTATTTGGGCTGGAGTTAATTTGCTGCGCTATTCGCCGCACGAAATGCGGTGGATAAGTGTATGAATCGCCGCATGGGCGGTTCCGCTTGCGGGGATGGAGAAAAGAAGTGGAGTTCGAGCTCGTTTGTTCCATCGCATCACGAGATCGCCCGCACCCCACGGCATTTTGGAAACGTTGAGCATCCCCAGAACTCATTGCCCGCATTGCTGCCGTTGCGCGCGGTGCGTTTAACCATACCCGAACCACACACCGGGCAGCTTGTTGCGGCTACTGCTCTTGGCGTTGTCATTTGCTGTTTGCTGCTGGCTGGCCGCGCGGTCGCTGCCAATGACTGCTTTGCTTGCTTGATCATGGCGAAAAGCTTTGGGCCGTCTACCAAATCAACGTTACGACCTTCCGCAAACTTGCGCGCGTCGTCGGTGAAGCGGCCCGATGTGACAACAAAGCCGCCAGCAGCGCCTTTGGCAGCCATGACGCCGTAAAGTTCGCGCACCACATCCACGCTGACTTTGTAGGCTTTCCACTGCTTGCATTGAACAAGAAACTTCTCGGTTCCTTTGCTTAGCGCCAAGTCAATGCCGCCATCAGGTCCGCCACCCCCGGTTTCAGTCACGCGGTAGCCCTGCAATCTGAACGCCTCGCCTACCAACAATTCGAATTCTCGCCAAGACATACCGTCGAGCGCATCTGCGCTTCGGGCTTGCGCCACGTCTGTGACCAAAGCAACACGCTGCCTGCGCCGGAAGAACGACATCGCAGCACCTACCAAGCCGATGAATGGAACGATGTACTGCCCGACGCCCGCCAATGCGGTAATCAG
>JANNYZ010000039.1:0-12767 GCA_031410335.1 Polaromonas sp.
CCACTTGGTGTCAAACAAACGCTCTTCCTGCGCCAGCGGCGCGTCGGGCCAGCGAATGTGCACGCCGCCCGGCGGCATGTCAAAGTCGGTCGGCAGTTTGATCTGCACGCGCTCGGGGTCAATCATGGCGCTGGCAGATGATTCGACAATTTCCTGAATCGTCTTCATGCCCGCCCATACACCTGAGTAACGGCTGAGCGCGATCGCGTGCAGGCCCAGGTCCAGTATTTCCTGCACGCTGGCGGGGAAGAACACCGGCAACCCGCAGGCTTTAAAAATATGGTCGCTCTGGTGCGCAGCGGTTGAGCTTTTTGAAATATGGTCGTCGCCCGCAATGGCCAGCGCGCCGCCCCAGGCCGTGGTGCCCGCCATGTTGGCGTGCTTGAAGACGTCTGATGTGCGGTCAACCCCTGGCCCCTTGCCATACCAGATGCCAAACACGCCATCAAACTTGTTGGTGCCCGGTGGCGCAAAGCCCAGTTGCTGCGTGCCCCACACAGCGGTGGCGGCCAGCTCTTCGTTCACGCCGGGCTGGAAAACGATGTTGCGCTCTTTGAGGTACTTGGCCGCCTTCCAAAGCGCCTGGTCATAGCCGCCGAGCGGTGAACCGCGGTAGCCTGATATGAAACCCGCTGTGTTTTTGCCTTGCAGCTTGTCGCGCAGCTGCTGCAACATCGGCAGCTTGACGAGCGCCTGCACGCCGCTCATGAAAGCGTGGCCGTAATCTAGTGAATATTTGTCGTCCAGCGTGACGGTTTCCAGCGCTTTGCGAATGTGTTCAGGCAGCGGTGCGTTCATCGTTCTTGTCTCCGTGGGGGTGTCTGGTCTGCACGCAAAGTGTATGCCGATTGCGCAGATAAATCGTTGCGTTCTTTGTCTGCTTATGGCTGTTCAAAGCAAGAATCTTGCTGCAAAATGCAATTTATGGAAACACTTGACAAGTTTGACTTGGCTATTTTGGTGCAACTGCAAACCGACGCACGCCAAACCAATGCCGAACTGGCCTCTCGCGTTGGCCTGTCCGCGGCACCCTGCTGGCGGCGCGTGCGCGCGCTTGAAGAGGCCGGCTTCATCACTGGTTACCGCGCCGAGATCAACCGCCACAAAATTGGCCTCGGCGTACTGGCCTTTGTGCGACTGGACGCCGACCGCAACAGCGCGGACTCCACGGGCCGATTAGAAGAAGCGATCAAACAAATGCCCGAAGTCGTCGCCTGCCATTACATCAGCGGGACCGGCACCTTCGAGCTTCAAGTGGTCGCCCAAGATCTCGAAACCTTCAGCCAGTTTGCCCTGAAAAAACTGATGAACCTGCCGAATGTGAAAGACATTCACACCAGTTTTTCGCTGGGTGAAGTCAAGGCCAGCAGCGCGCTGCCGCTGGGGCATTTGGGGCAGGTTTGATCGTGCAAATCGAAATATACCGCGCTATGAAAAAAGGAGCTGCTAGCGCACATTTTTATTAGTTTAGTGGCATATAAAGCAAGCAAAACCCGTCTGGAAACGTCGTTTTCAGCGTTCTGGCGTTTCAAAGTGCTGCTGAAAGGTCCATTGGTACGGCAAATACGATTCATGGATTTCAATCGGATGAACCCATGACAAGTGCGGCCTTCACGGGCTTGCCATCTGAATACCTACGAAGACTCATCACGTCCGCGAACTTTGCCTGGCTACCTTGTCGGGCTCTCTGGCATTTCCCGGGATCGTCGGCAAGCTGATGGCCGAAGGCAGTTGGGTACAACCACGTCGACGACGTCACCCTTCAGATCAGCTTTTACAGCGCTGAAGGCGGCGTGGTGCAGGTACCGCTAACTGTCGGGAATACGCTCACCGCCGCTGCAGCATTCGCCGCTGCAGCTCTCAATGCCGCCCTCGTTGACAGCCACAGGGCTCTGCGCGCCGCGCGGTATGCAGCTTAAAAACAGACCCGGCATTTGGCCGAAAGTCCTACACAGGGTCGCGTCTGTCCGGCTTGTCTCAGTCGGGCAATGCGCGCACCGTACAAACACTCACTTGGCCAGGGGCGTGGTGAAAGGCCCGTCCATTGGGCCTACCCCATCCACCCCTGAATGCTTCTTTTCGCCTAACCGGAGGGCTGTTCAATGACAACCAGGCTTCGCCGGGCGGGTCCGCCAGCCCGCCTCTTTCATCCTGCTGCACTGATCGTGGCCGGTTTTTTAGTGGCGTTGTGGCCATACCGCCGGCGCATGGACGGGCAGCAAAATGCCGTAAAAGTCGCTGCCGATCATCAGTGCCTGCGCACCAGCGAGGCGATTCTGGACAACGCCGCCACTGTGTGCCACGTCGGTGCCTGGCAGGTCGTGTTGCCGGCCATGTACATCACCTGGTCACGCGAGTTGTGTGTGATCCTGGAGGTGGCGCCAGCCCATCAACCCTCGCTCGACGAAGCCATGGCCTATTACCCGCCGACGGACCGCCGTGTGCTGGGCGCCGCGCTGGCTGACTGCGCCGCGACGGGTCTGGCATTCACGCTGGAGTTGCGGCTGGTCACGGCCAAACAGCGGCCGCTTCTGGTCAAGGTGGTCGGGCAAGCTGTGCGTGACAGCGTCGGTGTCATCACCCACATCCAGGGCGCACTGCAGGATATTTCAGTCAGTCGCACAGCCGAGTTGGACCAGCTGCGGGTCGCCAACCGGCTGCTCACCACCCTGGAGACCATCAGCGATGGCGTAGTCACCCTCGATGCCGAATGCCGCTTCACCTACGTCAATGCGACGGCCGAGCGCCTGCTGCAACGCAAGCGGGATGTGCTGCTTGGTCAATCCTTGGTGGACGTCTTCCCGCTCGGTCTGGATGCGTCGCTCGAGCGGCATTGTCATACTGCCCTGAGGACGCGTCAAACATTACATTTCGAAGATTTCTACAACCCGTTGGGCCTGTGGCTGGACGTGAGGGTTTACCCGTCGGACGAAGGGCTGGCGGTGTATTTTTTTGACGTTACCCAACGTCGCGCCGAACGCGCCGAGCTGGCGCTGCTGAAAACGGCAATAGCCCGGATCAACGACATCGTGCTGATCACCGAGGCCGAGCCGATCGACGCGCCCGGCCCGTGCATTGTCTTTGTCAACGACGCATTCGAGCGGCGCACCGGATACAGCCGTGCCGAGGTACTAGGCAAGTCCCCCCGCATGCTGCAAGGCCCCCGCACCAGCCGCGACGAGCTGAACCGCATCCGCGAGGCGCTGGCCGCTGGGCAACCGGTGCGCGCCGAGGTGGTGAACTACACCAAGGCGGGCGGCGAGTACTGGCAGGAGCTGGATATTTCGTCCATCACCGATGCCAGCGGCCGGCGCACACATTTTGTGGCGGTGCAGCGTGATGTCACCGAGCGACGCGCTGCCGTTGAAGAAATCGTACGACTCAACCGCGATCTGGAGCACCGCGTCAACCAGCGCACCGCGCAGCTTGAAGCAGTGAACAAGGAGTTGCAGGCATTTTCAGCGTCGGTGTCGCACGACCTGCGGGGACCTTTGACGGCGCTGGAAGGCTTCAGTGCGCTGCTGGCCAAACGCGAGGCGGCCAACTTCAGCGACAAGGGTGTGCACTACCTGAACCGCATTCGGACCAGCGTGGCGCAAATGGGGGGACTGATTGATGGACTGCTGGCATTGGCCAGTGCCGCCAGCGAGCCGCTGGTGCGTGTGCCGGTGGACCTGAGCGCTTTGTCGCATCGCATGGCGAGCGAATGTCTGGAACGCAACGCCGACCACCACGCAGTGTTTCATATCGCCGAGGGCATGACCGCCAACGCCGATGCCCTGCTAATGTCGGTCGTGCTGCACAACCTGATCAGCAACGCCTGCAAGTTCAGCGCCAAAACGCCCCAGCCTGTGGTGACGGTCGGCTGCCAGCCTGGTGCGGTGGGGCAGCAGGTTTACTTCGTCCAAGACAACGGCGCGGGCTTCGACGAAGCTGCGGCGGGCAACCTTTTCGGTCTTTTTCAGCGCCTACACAACCCCAGCGACTTTGCCGGAACCGGCATCGGCCTAGCCAACGTCAAGCGGGCAGTTGAACGTCATGGCGGCACCGTGTGGGCGAAGGGCCAGGTCGGCGCGGGGGCGACGTTTTATTTCACGCTGGGTTGATCCGCTGGATGGGTACAACCCACACTGGCGGCCGCGCCCGGCTGACCGTTTGGACTGAAAAACCAGTCCAGCATATTCACGCAAGGCATGAGGACGGGTTTTGCCGCTAAGCGACTCCAAATCGCACCGCAATCCGCGTCCCAGGCGATTCAGGATGCCCGGCCAGCCACGCATCTTCAATACTCACCGTCGCATCATGCTGGTTGGCAATCTCGACCACGATGGCCAGGCCCAGACCTGAGCCGTCGACATTGGTACCCAGTGCGCGGTAGAACGGCTGAAACACCAGTTCACGTTCTGCCGCGGGAATGCCGGGGCCGGAATCTTCGACCAGTAGCACCAGCGCACCACTGAAAGTATCGGCCAGCAGCCGCAGAGTGACCTGACCGTTTTCAGGGGTGTAGGCAATCGCGTTGTCCAGCAGGTTACGCACCAGCTCTTTGAGGAGCGTGGGGTTGCCTTCAAGTTGCGTCGCCCGCCCGCCCGGTTTTGGCCCGTCGTAGCCCAAGTCGATCTGCTTTTCAATCGCGCGGGGGACAGAATCAGCCATCACTTCACTGGCAATACTGACCAAATCCAGCGGCTGTTTGGCCAGGCTGCGGCCTGTGGTTTCGGCCCTTGCCAATGCCAGAAGCTGGTTAACGGTGTGCGTCGCTCGGACGCTGGATCTGCCAATATTTTTAAGCGACTTTTTCAGTTCGTCAGCATTGGTCTCGCGCTGTGCCAAGTCGGCTTGCATCCTCAAGCCCGCCAGCGGTGTTTTCAGTTGGTGTGCAGCGTCCGCCAGGAATCGTTTTTGTGTGGTCAAAGACACTTTCAGGCGGCTGAGCAGGTCGTTGATGGACGACACCAGCGGCGCCACTTCTTCGGGTACTGCCGTGTCGTCCAGCGGGCTCATGTCGTCGGGTTTGCGGGCGCGAATGCGCTTTTCAAGTTGCGCCAGCGGCTTGATGCCGCGCACCAGCGCCAGCCAAACCAGCAGTACCGCCAGCGGCAGCGTAACGAACTGCGGCACCATTGTTCCTTTGACGATTTCAGTGGCCAGCGTTTTGCGCTTTTCCAGCGTTTCAGCCACCTGCACCAACACATTGACGCTGGATTTGCCGTCGCTTTTCAGGTCCAGCTTGATCCAGGTGTAGGCCACGCGAACTTCTTCCCCGTTGATCTTGTCTTCTCGCAGCCGAACCTCGTTGTCCTGGACTTTTTCGTCTTCTGCAGGTTGCGGCAGATCACGTTCGCCAGCCAGGTATTCACCCCGCGCGCCGCGCACCTGGTAGTACACCAGGTCCGTGTCGTCAGCGCGCAAAATCTCGCGTGCCGGGCCGGTCAGGTTGAACTGCACCTGGTTGTTTTTCACCACCACAAACTTGGCCAGCGCCTGCACGTTAAATTCAAGTGCGCGGTCAAACGGTTTGCCGGCAATGTCTTGTGCTACCAGCCATGTCAGTGCCAGGCTGATGGGCCACAGCAGCAGCAGCGGCGTGAGCATCCAGTCGAGAATCTCGCCGAACAAACTTCGGCGCTCGCGCTGAAAAATGCGAATCGCCACCGATCTTTTACCCGGGTATTTTTTCTAGGCAGTAGCCGAGTCCGCGCACCGTCGCAATTCTGATCGGCCCCTTTTCAATCTTCTTGCGCAGCCGGTGGATGTACACCTCAATCGCGTTGTTGCTGACCTCTTCGCCCCACTCGCACAAGCGTTCAACCAGCTGGTCTTTGCTGACGAGGCGGCCTGCGCGTTGCAGCAGCACCTCCAGCAGACCCAGTTCACGGGCGGACAGGTCGACCATCGCGCCGTCAATCGTGGCCACGCGCCCGCCCTGGTCGTACACCAGCGGGCCATGCTTGATGGTGCTGCTAGCTGCGCCCGCGCCGCGCCGCACCAGGGCGCGCACCCGCGCTTCCAGCTCTTGCAATGAAAACGGTTTGGCCATGTAGTCGTCTGCGCCGTAGTCCAGCCCTTTGACGCGCTCTTCCACGCTGTCAGCGGCGGTCAAAATCAACACCGGAAGGGTTGAGCCGCGTGCCCGCAGCCTCTTGAGAACTTCCAGCCCGTGCATGCGCGGCAAGCCCAAGTCCAGAATCAGCAGATCAAACTCGGTGTTGGTCATCAGCGCCGCGTCGGCCTCCGACCCGCTGGCCACGTGGTCCGCCGCCGCGCCGGATGCGCGCAATGTGCGCAGCAGGCCGTCGGCTAGCACCTGGTCGTCTTCAGCAATGAGAATTCGCATGGTCGTCTCCGGACTTGTATTTGGTATGTTTCAAATTCTAGGCTTTTGAGCTGCGCATTCAACTTACACCACCATACGCCTCCAGCCCCAGCGCCACCACGGTGGCCACATCTTGCCCGACTGCAGCCCTGAATTCTGTTTCAGCCTGCGCCACCGCGCGCTCGAAGGCACCCAGCCACAGCAGTCCGTCGTCGGTAAACATGACTCTCTTGGCGCGCTTGTCGTGTTCATCGGCTTCTCGCGTGACTAGCCCCCAGGCTTCGCACTGCATGACCAGATCACCCATGGCCTGCTTGCTCATGCCAGCACTTTGCGCCAGGTCGGTCAAGCGTGAACCCTTGAGCGCCAAGTGCCGCGTGATGTGAATGTGCGCCGCACCCACCTGGTCGCGCGCCGCCAGGTTAGACAGCGCCAGCGGCACCAGCACATCGCGTGACATCAGCCACAGCACGCGCTCGTCAAAGCGCCGCAGCGCGTTGCCCATCAAACGGCCCAAATGGGTGACGCGCCAGCTGGGCTCCAATGAATTTTCCATTCTTTGAGAATAACTTATTTAGTCAGTCAAACTGACTAAAAATAGCATTTACTTATTTCAACAGTGCTCATACAGTACTGGTCATGCAACCAGTTTATTGCGAACTGTTTTAACGATTTCAACCCACCCAAGGAGCTTTCTCATGGACTTCCCAAGCCGCCCAACCGCCTCATCCACCCCTGCACAAATCGCTGCCCTCAACACTGAAAAAGCCAAGGCCCTGCAAGCTGCGCTGGCCCAAATTGAAAAGCAGTTTGGCAAGGGCACCATCATGAAGCTGGGCGACGGCGAAGTGATCGAAGACATCCAGGTGGTGTCGACCGGTTCGCTGGGTCTGGACATTGCCCTGGGCGTGGGCGGCCTGCCGCGCGGTCGGGTGGTCGAGATTTATGGCCCAGAGTCATCAGGCAAAACCACGTTGACGCTGCAAGTCATCGCCGAGATGCAAAAGCTGGGTGGCACCTGCGCCTTTGTCGATGCCGAGCACGCACTGGACATTCAATACGCCCAAAAACTCGGCGTGAACCTGCAAGAGTTGCTGATCAGCCAGCCTGACACGGGTGAGCAGGCGCTGGAAATTGTGGACTCCCTCACCCGCTCCGGCGCGGTTGATTTGATCGTCATCGACTCAGTTGCAGCACTGACGCCCAAGGCCGAGCTGGAAGGCGAAATGGGCGACAGCCTGCCCGGCCTGCAAGCCCGACTGATGAGCCAGGCCCTGCGCAAACTCACGGCCACCATCAAAAAAGCCAACTGCATGGTGATTTTCATCAACCAGATCCGCATGAAGATTGGCGTGATGTTTGGTTCGCCCGAGACGACGACTGGCGGTAATGCGCTGAAGTTTTACGCCTCGGTACGGCTGGACATTCGCCGCATTGGCTCGATCAAGAAGGGCGAAGAGATCATCGGTAACGAAACCCGGGTGAAGGTGGTGAAAAACAAGGTCGCCTCACCGTTCAAAACGGCGGAGTTCGACATTTTGTACGGGGAGGGCATCAGCCGGTTGGGCGAGGTGCTGGACTTGGGCGTGGCGGGCCACATTGTTGAAAAAGCCGGTGCCTGGTACGCCTTTAACGGCGAGAAAATCGGCCAGGGCCGCGACAATTCACGCGAATTTTTGAAAGAGAACCCCGAATTGGCGATTGAGATTGAAAACAAGGTGCGCGAATCCCTCGGCATTCCGCTGGTGCAGGTGTCGCAGGAGGTGATGGACGTGATCGACAAGGCGGCAGACAAGCCTGCGAAAGCTGACAAGGCTGAAAAAGCCCCTAAAAACGTTGCCTGATGCCTTTTGGAGCCCCAAAAGCTGCTTTTCAGGCCATTTTGGGTGCTAAATCAGCCTACAGACCAATGAATACATGCGCAAGCAGCTCCTGAAATAATAGCACTCTGAAATCGTCGCCATCTTCGCAACTGCCGCAAGACAACGTGAACGACCCATCTCCCTCACCTTCCGGCCCCGCTTCGGGCTCCAGCAAATCCGGCAAGTCCGGCTTTGCGCTCTCGCTCAAAGGCCGCGCCCTGAGACTGCTCTCGGGCCGGGAGCAGTCGCGGGCTGAGCTGGAACGCAAGCTGGCACAACATGAAGAAGTGCCCGGCCAGCTGGCCACCCTGCTCGACGAGCTGGAGGCCAAGGACTTCATCAGCCCCACCCGGGTGATGGAGTCCGTCATCCACCGCCGCCAGGCCAAGCTGGGCGCGTCCCGCATCAAGGGCGAGCTGCAGCGCAAGGGCCTGGACGCAGGCATTGTGGCCGAGGCGATGGACGGCCTGAAAGCGACCGAGGTGGAGCGAGCCAGAGAGGTGTGGCGCAAAAAGTTCGACAGCAAGACCGATGCGGGCACAACCCCCGCAGACCGTGCAAAACAGATGCGCTTTTTAGCCGCACGCGGCTTTGCAGCCGACGCGATTCGCCGGGTCGTGTCTGGGCGCGAGGACGATTAGGCCGGGCAGCGCCAAGCTGCGAAAATAGCCGGATGAATCTTCAAAAAATCCTTATTCCCTTGGGCATCGTCGGTGCAAGCGTGCTGGCCTATCGTTCCTATAGCTGGCAAGGCATTGCGGTGGTGGTCAGTGTGCTGGTGTTTGGCATCCTGCTGCATTTCAGCCGCATGATGCAGGTTCTGAAGCGCGCCGCGAACCGGCCGATTGGTTATGTTGACAGCGCCGTCATGCTGAACGCCAAACTCAAACCCGGTGCCACCTTGCTGCATGCAGTGGCGCTGACCCGGTCGCTGGGCCTCTTGAAAAGCATCAAGGGTGAACAACCCGAAGTGTTTGAATGGAAAGACGGCAGCGAGTCGGTGGTGACCTGCACCTTTGTGGGCGGCAAGCTGGCGCACCATGTGCTGGTCCGGCCAGACACCTCACAGCAGACCTGACAGCAACCGTAAAATCAGGTTTTACAGAATTTTCAAAACCACAGGACAAGCATGGCAACAGCAGCACCCCAAACGATGGAAGACCGTGACGGCAAGATCTGGATGGACGGCCAGATGGTGGAGTGGCGTGACGCCAAAATCCATGTACTGACGCACACACTGCACTACGGCTGCGGCGCTTTTGAAGGCGTGCGGGCTTACCACCTGGCTGATGGCAGCACCGGCATTTTTCGCCTGGAAGAGCACACCGAGCGACTGTTCAACAGCGCCAAGATTTTGCGCATGAAGATTCCCTTCACACAGGAAGAAGTCATGCAGGCCACGCTGGCTGTGGTGCGTGAAAACAAGCTGCCCAGCTGCTATATCCGTCCACTGACCTGGATCGGTTCTGAAAAACTGGGCGTGTCACCCAAGGGCAACAAAATCCATTTGATGGTGGCTGCCTGGCCCTGGGGTGCGTACCTGGGTGACGAGGGCTTGAAGCGCGGTATTCGCGTCAAGACCTCCAGCTTTACCCGCCACCACGTCAACATCACCATGATTCACGCCAAGGCGGTGAGCAACTACACCAACTCGATTTTGGCCAACATGGAAGCCACCGACGAAGGCTACGACGAAGCCCTGTTGCTGGACCCACAAGGCTTTGTGTCTGAAGGCGCTGGCGAAAACGTGTTTGTGGTGCGCAAGGGCGTGGTCTACACACCGGACTCAAGCGCTGGTGCGCTGAACGGCATCACCCGCAACACCATCTTCTCCGTCTGCCAGGATTTGGGGATTGAGCTGAAGGAAAAACCCATCACGCGCGATGAAATCTACATTGCCGATGAAGCGTTTTTCAGCGGTACGGCGGCTGAGGTGACACCGATTCGGGAGCTGGATCGGGTTGAAATCGGAAATCGTGGCGATGGCGGCTCACGCGGGCCGATCACCGAGAAAATCCAGGCGGCGTTTTTTGACATCGTCAATGGCCGCAATCCGAAATACGCCTCGTGGCTGGCGAAGGTCTGAGCATGACCACCTCCTCCCACACTCCCTCCGGCATCGAGCTGCTGGCGTCTGACCTGAACGGACAGGGCGGCGTGTACTGCCCCAGCGCCAAGGCGCACATGCAAATCTACAGCAGCCACCCAAAGGTGTACCTGGATGTAGCCCGAACAGGAAGCGCCAAGTGCCCCTACTGCGGCACCGTGTACGCGCTGAAAGCCGGTGAGCATTTTGGCGCACATCATTGAAATTAATTGGAGTCTGACCCCAATTAAAGGGTTGCCAGCCAAGAGGGTGTTTTGAGTCGCTCTCTTGTCATTGCGCCGCAGTGGATTGGCGATGCGGTGATGACTGAGCCGTTGATGCGCCGCTTGGCTGCACGGGGTGAGCGGTTGACCATTGGTGCGCTGCCTTGGGTCGCACCTGTGTACCGGGCCATGCCGCAGGTGGCTGAAGTCATTGAATTCCCGTTTGCGCATGGCGGTTTGCAGTTCAAGGCAAGGCGCAGCATTGCCCGGCAAATGCAGGGGCAGTTTGATGCGGCTTATGTGCTGCCCAATTCACTGAAAAGCGCCTTGCTGCCGTTTTTGGCCAGCATTCCCAAACGTATTGGCTACCTGGGCGAGGCGCGTATCGGTCTGCTGACACACCGCCTTAAAAACCCGAAGAACAAGCCGCCCATGGTGGCGTTTTACTCGGCGTTGAGCGGCGACGCTGGCATTGAGGCTGACCGCCCGCAACTGCACATTGCTGAAGCGCACATCAGCCAGACACTGGCCGAGCTGGGTCTGGCTCGGGGTGACTACGCCGTGTTTGCACCGGGCTCTGAATACGGCCCCGCCAAGCGCTGGCCTGCGGCGTATTACGCAGAACTGGCCGTCAAGCTGAAGATGCCCGTCGTACTGCTGGGTTCAGGCAAGGAAGCCGAGTTGTGCGACGAGATCGCCAAAACCGCCAAAAACTGCCTGAATCTGGCAGGAAAAACGCCTTTGACTCAAGCAATACATGCGCTGGCAGCCAGCAAAATCATCGTGAGCAATGACTCCGGCCTGATGCATGTCGCTGCTGCGCTGGGCGTGCCGCAGGTGGCGATTTTTGGCTCCAGCAGCCCGCTACACACACCGCCACTGAGCGACAAGGCTGTTGTGCTGTGGCTGAAAACCGATGTAGCCTACCAGCCGCCACTTGACTGTGCGCCCTGCTTTGAACGTACCTGCCCACTGGGCCATACCCGTTGCCTGAACGACATCAGCGCAGAGCGGGTGCTGGCTGCGATAAACATCTGAAGACAAAAAAAGACCACCTCGCGGTGGTCTTGTAAAAGCCTTCGTTTAACAGAAGACGTCGTTGGGAGATTGTTCGGGGCCGTATCGCTTGACGATGGTGGACCCCCAGTTTTTTGCCGACAGGTTGTGACAGCAACATGTAAATGATGCTATTTTGCGGGCCGATTGAACATCCTCTAATTAGAGGAGAAACAACAGTTTTCAGTTACTTTTTGTTAACCAGGTGTGCCTTTGCCGTGCCCGATTCAGGATGCGTCATGCAGCCGGCAGTTCCACCACAAAAGTGGCGCCGCCGCCGGGCCGGTCCTCGCAGCGCACGGTGCCGCCGTGGCGTTCGCTGATGGACTTGACCAGCGCCAGCCCCAAGCCGACACCGCCTTCACGCTCGCTGGCACCAGGCAGACGATAAAACGGCTCAAAAATACGTTCGCGCTGGGCCAGCGGCACGCCGGGGCCACGGTCATGCACGGCAATCACCGCCATGTCTTGCGTGCCCACGCGTTTTTGCGTCAGTTCAAGTGTCACACCACCCTGGCCGCCATAACGTCTGGCGTTTTCCAGCAGGTTGCGCATCAGCCGGCGCAGCAGGCGCGGTGAGCCGCGTATCACCAGGCTTTGCCCGGTGGTTGAGATGCCCAGCTCAGCGCCGGCTTTGGCGCACTCTTCAGCGGCCAGCCCGGTCAAATCAAGCTGCTCAAACGGTTCTGCGTCGGCCTGCTGGGCATCCAGCCGGCTGGCCAGCAGAATTTCGTCAATCAGCTGGTCCAGCTCGGAGATGCTGCGGGAAATCTCTGCCCGCTGCGGGGATGCTGCGTCGACACCCATCAGTTCCAGGCTCATTCTTATGCGGGCTAATGGCGAACGCAATTCGTGCGATGCATTGGCCAAGAGGGACTTGTGCGAGTTCATCAATGTTTCAATGCGCTGCGCGGCCTGGTTAAAGCGCTCGGCCAGAAAGGCCACTTCGTCCTTGCCATCGGCATTCAGGCGGGTTGACAAATCGCCCGTACCCCAGCGCTCTACACCGCTTTGCAGCGCCTCCAGCCGCAGCGTCAGCCGCCGGATGATGGGGTATGACCCCAGCGCCACCGCCAGACCCACCAGGCCCAGCATCCAGCCAAACCCAAAACCAAAAGGCGGACGACCCAGCTGCACTGCGCCCGGGGGCCGGGGCGGGCGCGGCAGCAGCATGTAAAGGGTCTGCCCGTATTTGGTCGTGACATCAAACTCCAGCCCGTCGC
>JANNYZ010000040.1:0-11494 GCA_031410335.1 Polaromonas sp.
GCTGATTTTCTTGTCGTAAAGCAGCACAAACGGGTTGTCCAGAATGGCGGACTGCTTTTCCGGGTTGTTGATGAAGTAAGGTGACAGGTAGCCACGGTCAAACTGCATGCCTTCAACCACGTCGAGCTCGGACTCGAGTGATTTGCCGTCTTCAACGGTGATCACGCCTTCTTTGCCGACTTTGTCCATCGCATCAGCAATGATCTTGCCAATGGTTTCGTCGCTGTTAGCAGAAATCGAACCAACTTGAGCGATTTCCTTAGAAGTGGTGGTGGCTTTTGACGCTTTTTTCAGTTCTTCAACCAAAGCCGTCACAGCCTTGTCGATGCCGCGCTTCAGGTCCATGGGGTTCATGCCGGCGGCAACGTACTTCATGCCTTCGCGAACGATGGCTTGTGCCAGAACGGTAGCGGTCGTGGTGCCGTCACCAGCGATGTCAGACGTCTTGGAAGCCACTTCCTTGACCATCTGCGCGCCCATGTTCTGGAGCTTGTCTTTGAGTTCGATTTCTTTGGCGACGGAGACACCGTCTTTGGTCACGGTTGGGGCGCCGAAAGAGCGCTCCAGCACGACGTTACGGCCTTTAGGGCCGAGGGTGACCTTGACGGCGTTGGCGAGAATATTCACGCCTTCGACCATACGTGCGCGGGCTTCGCCGCCGAAAACTACATCTTTTGCTGCCATGTGTGGCTCCTGGAAAGGGTTAAAAAGCTTTTAAAAGGCTAAATTGAGGTATTAAAAGTGCCGCGAGACCAATAGATACATGCGCGAGCAGCTATTAAATCAATAGTGACTAAGTTGCAATTGAATGAAGAGATTACTTCTCAACAACAGCAAACAAGTCTTCTTCTTTCATGACCAGCAACTCGTCGCCGTCAACTTTGACCGTCTGGCCACTGTATTTGCCGAACAAAACGCGGTCGCCAACTTTGACGCCGACGGGCTGAACTTCGCCCTTGTCGTTTTTCTTGCCCGGGCCAACGGCCAGGATTTCGCCTTGATCAGGCTTTTCAGCGGCTGAGTCAGGAATGACGATGCCCGAGGCGGTTTTGGTTTCGTTTTCCACGCGTTTGACAATCACGCGGTCGTGCAGAGGGCGAAGTTTCATGGGTTCTCCAGTTGTAAAACAGTAGTTTTTAAAATCAAAAGCGCCACCTGAAAGCAGCTGACGCCAGCGAAACTGCGGAGTGAGGGCTTTGTTAGCACTCATTACCGTCGAGTGCTAATGATAGGGGTATTCCGTGCTTATTTCAAGACGGCGTCAATAAAAAGCAGCAATCAGTCCAGAAATAGGCGTGCGCTGCATGGTGTGGGCGCTGTTATTGCAAATCAGCGCGTCTACTGTCAAGCGGCATGATGAACGAGTCATCTTGCCACTGCGCTGTGAAGCCACTGGACGCGCCCACAGAAAAGTGCGAATCCAGGTCGAACGACGAGTCCGCTTTGGTCGGCCCTTTGGTTGCAGGGGCAACATGTCTGGTTTGCCGGCTTCGCGAAATTGAACTGCGCAGGCTGGAGCTTGCGGCCTCAATCGCTGCTGCCTGATGCGTGCTTTGGGGCATGGCAGACGCATCACCCAAAAAATAGAGGCGAATTTGCTCAATCGTGGGCAGCACGCCTTGCTGCAGCACAACATAAGAAATTCCGCACTGCTTAAGCACCGCTGCCTTCATGCGATGCGACCTGTTTGGCTTACCGGAACGAGGGGGCAAATCGACGCATCCCATGACCGTTCCGTCAGCCCGAACAATGGTGAACGCGCAGTACAGGCTGCTTAACAGCTCGAACCAGTAGACACCTTCTTTTTTCGAATTGGGGGCAGAAAAACGTGTGACCGGCATTTTGATCATCACCGAGTAGTCAACAAAGGCAAGCTCCAGCCAGCGCCAGGTTCTTCGTTCGTCAGAGTTGATGATAGCCCGCTTGAGCAGCGGCCACACCGTCGGTGGACGCTTGCGCTGGCGTGCTAACCGACGCACCCACAAGGCATGAATGACGGCTCCACTGGCCATGGCAACCATGGCGCCGAACGCCGCCATAACCAACCAAAAGTGAATTGAATATGCTTGCAAAGTATGTATCAATTAGTTTCAATGAAATTGTACTAATTTCGGTGTATTTTGTAGGCAATCTTCGCCAAACGGCAGCATATGCTGGCTTAACGGTCAAAATACCCGCAGATCGTCAAACTTCGCCTCAAGAGAGTATTCATGTTTATTCATTTTGTAACCTATGCAGCGGTGTTCGTGACCATGTTTGTCATCGATATGGTTTGGCTCGGCGTGATTGCCAAATCCACCTACGCCAATGCGATGGGCCCCTTGCTCAGCCCCAACCCCAACTTATGGGCGGCGGCGGCTTTTTACCTGATGTTTCCTGTTGGCTTGCTGGTGTTTGCGGTTTTGCCGCAGGCTGACAGCCCGGTGTGGAAAGCGGCTTTGATGGGGGCTTTGTTCGGGTTTTTTGCGTATTCAACCTATGACCTGACCAATCTGGCCGTTATCAAGGACTGGCCGCTGGGCTTGACCTTTATTGACATGGCCTGGGGCACGCTGGTCAGCGGCGTTGCGGCAACGGTTGGCAAACTGGCTCTGAATTACCTCAACAAATGAGTTAATACTGCCTTTTTCATGCCCAGATTGGCTTTTAGGCCAATGAATACATGCGCTAGCAGCTATGTTTATCATAGCAATTAATTTTTAAAAAGTGCTGTCCTGGCGCACAACGCGGCACTGTCCTACGCTGACTGTGTGTTACCTTTTTAGCTGGGAAATATTTCCTTGGCTTGCACAGTTTGACGAGGATTTATGGCCGTTTTGGTACCTTCCGATCCCCTACGCGTGTCTCCATACTTGCCGCCGGAGCCAATTACCGCGTCGACCATCCTCACGCGTCTTCGGCTCGAAACGCGAGGTGAGCACGAGGCCGTCGAGAGCGTACTCAATTTGATGGACACCGCGCTCACGGCAGGCACCTATGGTCAGCGCCTGGGGCAGTTTTACGGTTTTTACGGCCCGCTTGAAGCCGCGCTACAAACGCGCTGCCACCCAGAGATGGCAACGCTCCTGCCCCGGCTGAACAAAGCAGTGCTGCTCGGGCACGACCTGAAGCAACTTGGCGTTGATGTTCAAGGGCTCCCACTGTGCCGGCATCTGCCGCCGATCAACACCCGTGCCGAGGTTTTGGGCTGCCTGTACGTGATGGAGGGCGCCACACTGGGCGGGCGGCTGATTACCCAGCATGTTCAGGCCACATTCGGCATCATGCCTGCTGGTGGCGGCAGTTTTTTTGAAGGCTACGGACAGGACACCGGCAAGATGTGGCAAGCGATGCGGCAGCTCTTGCTGAGCGGCGCGGTCGATATGCCGACTGAAAACGCCATCGTGGCAAGCGCCATTGCCACCTTCGCCAGCCTGCGTGCCTGGTGCGAGCTGACCCACACACGCGCAGGCAACCCTCAACACAATCAAACAGACACCCAACAATATGCATGAAGACCTGAGCCATTTCGTGCGAGGGTCTGAAGCCCGCGCCGCCGAACCCGGCACCGGCCGCGCTGCGCCCTGGAACACCCAGCCCTACAGCACCAAGCGTGACGGCATCAACATCATCAATTGCGACGACGAACCCGTACGCACACCTGGTTGCATCCAGGCCCACGGCGCACTGCTGGTGTTGCGCCTGACTGACCTGTCGATCTTGCAGGCGAGTGAAAACGCTCAGGCCATCTTGGGGCAGGACGCACGCGGCCTGCTGGGCCAAAGCGTGGCGGCTGTCGTTAAACCCGAAGGGGAAATCCGCCTGCGCAGCATCCTGACCACAGAGCCGACCGACCGCAATCCGCTGTACGCCTTCACGCTGCCAGCCAGCGGGCAGGTGGCCGCGTTGGATGTGACGGTGCACACGCTGGACGGTGTGGTGATGGTTGAGTTTGAGGCGACAGGTCGCAGTCAGCCAGCGACTGCGGCCGCTGCGGTGGCACCCGGGCCACGCCACCAGCCCGACTACTACGCCATGATCAAGAAAACGATGGCCCGCCTGCAAACCATGGAGACGATGCAATCGTTTTGCCAGGCGCTGGCCGACGAAACCCGCCTGCTTTCTGGCATGGACAGGGTGATGATCCACAAGTTTCATGCTGATCACCATGGCGAAATTTTTGCCGAAAGCCGCCGCAGCGACCTGGCGCCCTGGCTGGGTATGCGGTTTCCGGCCGAAGACATCCCCAAACCGGCACGCGATATTTTTGCCAGAACCTGGATTCGTCCGGTGCCCGACATCGGCGGTGCCTTGGCCGAAATGTTTCCGCTGGTCAACCCCGACACAGGCAGACCGGTCGACATGACCTTTTGTGCCCTGCGCGGCGTCTCGGTGATGTACACCGAATATTTGCAAAACATGGGTGTGTCTGCCGCCTTGACGATGCCACTGCGACGGGACAATGTGTTGTGGGGCCTGATTGCTTGCCACCAATACAGCGGTCCGCACCATGTGCCGTATGAGTTGCGCGCCGCGTGTGAGTTTTTGGCGCAGGTCGGCTCACTGCAGCATCAAGCGGTTGAAGAACGTGAAAACGCTGCTTATCGCCTGCAACTGGAAGACGTCAACCAGCAACTGCTCACGATTGCCGCACAGGAAGGTGGGCTGGCCTCCATGACCGATGGCGTGCCGTCTTTGCTGGGCGCGATGAAGGCCGACGGTGCTGCGCTGTACCACCGGGACCGTTGGTGGCGCGTGGGCCACACGCCTGATGAAGCCCAACTCGAAGCACTGGGACAATGGTTGGTTGCGCGGCTGGACACCGGCTTGCTGGTCAGCCCGCTGTACGCTACGCAGTCGCTCGCAGCCGACTACTCGCCCGGTGCAGCTTTTGCCGATGTGGCCAGCGGCGTGCTGGCAGCACCGTTGTCGCGCAGCGGCCAAAACCTGATGATGTGGTTTCGGCGCGAAGTAAAACAAACGGTGAACTGGCGCGGTAATCCGCACTACGAACCCAAAGTGATCGGCCCACACGGACTGCGCCTCACGCCCCGGCACAGCTTTGAGCTGTTCAGCGAATCAGTGCATCAGCAGTCTTTGCCGTGGCTGCAGGTTGAGATTGACGCCGCGTCGAGGCTGCGCGCCCTGATCATGGAACTGGTTATTGTGCGTGCCGAGCGGCTGGCCGGCCTGAATGCTGACCTGGCGCGCAGCAACGAAGAGCTCGACGCCTTTGCCTATGTGGCCAGCCATGATTTGAAAGAACCCCTGCGCGGAATTCATAAATATGCCCACCAGTTGATGGAATCTGCACCCGTCAGCGATGAAGACAAGCGCAAGCTCGACGGCCTGATGCGCCTGACCTTACGCATGGACAGCCTGCTTGATTCGCTGCTGCATTTCTCACGCGTTGGCCGCGAAGAGCTGACACTGGAAAGCGTTGACCTGAACGACGTGCTGGCCGATGCAATAGAAATGGTGGGCTCCCGCACCGGAGACAGCCGCACGCAAATTGTTGCACCACGGCCGTTGCCGCTCGTTTTGTGCGACCGTGTCCGGGTACGGGAAGTGCTGGTTAACTTGTTGTCAAATGCGCTCAAGTACAACGACAAAACTGCCAAACACGTCGAGGTGGGTTTTATCGATTCGCATGAATCAGCGCTTCGGCAGGGCTTTCCTGATTCCACCAAAGACCATACCGTGTACTACGTTCGCGACAACGGAATTGGCATTGCACCGCGCCACTTTGACCAGGTGTTCAAAATGTTCAAGCGCCTGCACGGCCGTGAAGAATACGGCGGTGGCACGGGTGCCGGCCTGACGATTGTGCGCAAGCTGGTGGAGCGGCATCGCGGCCAGGTCTGGCCTGAATCCACCGCTGGTGAAGGCACCACGTTTTTCTTCACCCTGAGCGCAAGCGATGACGCCCAGCCTGCCTGAATCACTGGCCGCACCGATCCTGGTGGTCGAAGACTCGGACGAGGACTTTGACACCCTGCGTGATGCAGCGGCCGTCGCGGGCGTGACGCGGAGGATGTACAGGGTAGCGTCGGGCGGTGATTGCCTGGCGATGCTGCGAGGTGAAGGTGATGCGCTTTTGCCGGTCTTGCCAGCCCTGATATTGATGGACCTCAACTCCCACGGTGTCGATGGTCGCGAAGCCCTGGTCGCCATCAAAACGGACGACGGCCTGAAAGAAATACCGATGGTGGTGCTGACAACCTCGGCCAATCCAAAGGACGTGGCGTTCTGCTTTCAGGCTGGCGCCAATGCGTACCACGTCAAGCCTTTGCGCCATGATGAGTATCTAAAAATGCTGGGCTCTTTATTGCATTACTGGCTGGAGAGCGTGACGCCGCGCGCCGCAGTGGTGAGGGCTGATTGATGCAGCGGCTTGAAAAAGAAATACTGAAACCGTGGCGTGTTTTTATCATTGACGACAGCCCGGATGACCGTGCCGAAATACGCCGCATGCTGCTGAGCGGCTCAGAGCGGCGCTTCACATTTGTAGAAGCTGACACGGCTGACGCCGGCATCAATGCGGTGCTGGCAGCAAGGCCGCCGCCCGACTGTATTGTGCTGGACTACAACCTGCCGGGCATGGAGGCACCTGAGGTGCTGGCGGCGCTGACCGGGCCAGACGGCATGCCGCTGTGCCCAGTGGTGGTGATCACCGGTGGTGCCAGCCGCGAAGAAGGCCGGCGGGTGCTGCGTGCTGGTGCACAAGACTACATTGGCAAAGACTGGACCAGTCCGCTGGCGCTCAACCGGGCGATTGAAAACGCCTTCGAAAGCTGGACCATGGCGCGCGAACTGCGCCAGCGCAAAGACGCCCTGCAGCAGGTGACAGACCGTGAAGCTTTTCGCAGCGTGTTTGGCGATGCGACGCGCGACCTGACAGATGAGTACACGATCAAGCGTGTGGCATCTAATTTGTTGGGTGTTCATCTGCAGGTCAATCGCGTCATGTATGCAGAAGTATTCGGCGAAGGCACTGTGCAAGTGGGCGCAAGCTACGTCAACGGTGTGCAGCAGATCGATGGCACCTACAGTCTGCAAGACTATGGCCCCAAGCTTTTAGCCGCATTGCGGGCGGGCGACAACATTGTCATGTCTGACGTACAAAGCGACAGCCTTTATTCGACCGGTGAAAAAGCAGCCTACGCCCAGATGGACATTGTTGCCAATCTGACTGTACCCATTCTGAAGGGTGGGCAGCTGGTGGCAGTCCTTGGCGTGCATCAAAACAGACCGCGTCACTGGACGCTCGAAGCCATTGCCATAGCGCGCGAGATGGCCGACCGCACTTGGGCTGCTGTGGCTCATTCTCGTGCTGAAAAAAATCTGCAGGCCAATGAATTTCAGCTGTCGCAAATGATGCAGACCATGCCCTCATTTTCGGCTGTGCTGATAGGCCCCACGTTTATTTTCCGGATTGCCAACCAGTCATATTTCGATCTGGTGGGCCGGGGTCCGGAGATTATTGGAAAACCCGTTATTGAAGCCTTGCCCGAAATTATTGACCAACCGTTTCCTGCTTTGCTTGAGCAGGTTTACCGGACTGGCACCCCCTTTGAGGCCAAGGCGATGATGGTCAAACTCTCGCGCGGGCCAGGTGCAAGCTTGATCGATATGTACGTCGATTTTTCTTATCTGCCCTTGAAAGAGCCCAGCGGCGAGGTGTCAGGCATTTTTATCCACGGTGTAGACCGTACAGCCGAAATAAGAGCTGCGCAGGCACTTGCGCAGAGCGCGCGTGAGTTGCGCAGCGTGACTGAAAACACGCCCGATGGCCTGGCGCGTTTTGACCGCCAGATGCGTCATGTTTTTGTCAATTCGGTGGTCGAAAAAATTTCCGGCCACCCCATCGCAGATCTTCTGGGCAAAACACATCGGCAACTGGGTGTGCCCAAAAAACTGTGCGACTCCTGGGAAAAGGCGATTCGCCATGTGTTTGACCACCAAACAGACGCGTCGCTGGATTTTTCTCTGGACACACCACACCGCGGCCTGCGTCACTACGCTTGTCGGCTGGTGCCTGAGTTCAATGAGACTGGGCAGGTCGAGTCCGCACTCGGCGTGACGCACGACATCACGACCCGGCGGGCCTATGAGCAACGCTTGCTGGAGCAAGACTTGCGCAAAGACGAATTTTTGGCGACGCTGGCCCACGAGCTGCGCAACCCGCTGGCGCCTATTCGCACGGGTTTGCAACTGCTCAAGTTCGCCCCCCGTGCAGAAGACGTGACTGCGCGCACCCTGCCAGTCATGGAGCGTCAGCTGGGGCAACTGGTGCGCCTGGTTGATGACTTGCTGGATGTGTCACGCATCAGCAGCGGCAAGATTGTGCTCAAGCGCGAACATTTGTCATTTCAGGACATCGCCGCGGCCGCTCTGGAAGCGTCACGGCCATTGATTGACGCAGCAGGCCACACGCTCACCATCGACTGGCCAACCGATGCCGTCTGGCTGCACGCAGACCCGACCCGCCTGACGCAGATTTTCAGTAACTTGCTGACCAATTCAGCCAAGTACATGCACCCTGGTGGCCAGATCACATTTTCTGCACGCCTGCTGTCTGGCAGC
The DNA here is from genome assembly GCA_031410335.1 of Polaromonas sp. Taxonomy (GTDB): domain Bacteria; phylum Pseudomonadota; class Gammaproteobacteria; order Burkholderiales; family Burkholderiaceae_C; genus Polaromonas. Next base: position 8,566 of record JANNYZ010000040.1, read on the forward strand.
ATCGTTGTGTCGGTGCAAGACACCGGCATGGGCATACCCGCTGACATGCTGGCCCTGGTGTTTGACATGTTCACCCAGATCAACCGAACGCTGGACCGCGCGCAGGGCGGCCTGGGCATTGGCCTGTCGCTGGTCAAAACGCTGGTTGAAATGCATGGCGGTTCTGTGGACGCTAGCAGCGGCGGCATAGACCTGGGCAGCACCTTCACGGTTGTTTTGCCGACAGCTTTGGCACGGGCCGTTGAGCCGCCACCGCAAAAGCCTGTTGCAGCAACGGCACGCTCTGACAAACTGAAGATTTTGGTGGTCGATGACAACATCGATGCGGCCGAGACCATGGTCATGCTGCTGGATTTATCGGGTCACGATGCGCGCGCCGCCTTTGGTGGCCAAGAGGCGCTGGACGTGGCACTGATGTTTCAACCCGAGGTGGTGTTTCTCGACATTGGGCTGCCAGGCATGAACGGCTACGAGGTAGCGCGGCAACTGCTGGCTAACCCGGTCACCGCACCGGCCAAGCTGATCGCCCTGACGGGTTGGGGTACTGAAGAAGACATCCGCAAATCAAAAATGGCGGGCTTTCACGCACACCTGACCAAGCCAGTGGATCCGAATGCCGTCGACGCGATATTGGCGACGTTTTTACCAGCGCGAGTCAGCAGCTGATGCCTACCCGCTCAACCCTTTAAAGATCATGTCAACTATTTCCGCTAACCCTCTGCCTTCTTTGTCCGGTGCGTCACCCACTACACCTGACAGCCTGAACGATCGGTTGGCCGAGGCCGCAAACTATGCCGTGCTACGCCGCTTGATGCCCGTGCTGCGACACGATGTGGCAGGCGCCATGCAACCGGTTCGCATGCTGCTGATGGTGCTGGAGCGCCGCCTGCAAGCGCCCGAGCCTGACCTGGCGGCGATCACTAAAAACGTCACGTCAGTCAGCGCCCTGACAAAGCAAGCCACCGCTGAATGCATAGGCGCGCTGGAGTGGATCGGGTCAAGCCATGACGCGCGTGTCAGCTTGCGCAGCGGTGTGGACGAAGCCATTAAATTGCTGGCCATGGAACTGTCGGCCAATGGGCTGGAACTCGTCAACGGCATTGCAGATGATGCAGCCACAGCGCCGCAAAGTTTTCTGCGCAGCGTTTTGATGGGCGCTGTGCTGGCGTTTTGTGACCAGCGCAGGCAAGGCAACACCTTGAAGGTCACCTACACCGCGGCGGACAGCCATCAATCGGGCCAACTGCGCCTGGAGATGTTGCCAGACGACGCAGGCAAATCGCCTGAGAGCCTGGACATCGTTCGCAAATACCGCCTGATTGACTGGCCAGATGTTCAGGCCATGGCCACGTCGTTCAAGGTGAAGCTAGAGCGTGGCGACGGTTGGCTGACGCTGGGTTTGCCGAAAGATTAGAGCCCGGCCGCAGCCTTTAGGGCAGCAGCTTTGTCGGTGCGTTCCCAAGTGAACTCCGGCTCATCACGACCGAAGTGGCCATACGCAGCCGTCTTCTCATAAATCGGACGCAGCAAATCGAGCATTTGAATGATGCCTTTGGGGCGCAGGTCAAAGTGCTCTTGCACCAGGGCGGACAGCTTTTCGTCGCTCATCACGCCGGTGCCTTCGGTGTAGACCGTCACGTTCATTGGCTTGGCCACGCCGATCGCGTAAGCCACCTCAATCTGGCACTGCTTGGCCAGGCCAGCAGCGACGATATTTTTGGCCACATAACGTGCAGCGTAGGCCGCTGAACGGTCAACCTTGCTGGGGTCTTTGCCGCTGAAGGCGCCGCCGCCGTGCGGGCAGGCACCGCCGTAGGTGTCGACAATGATTTTGCGGCCAGTCAAACCGCAATCGCCCTGTGGGCCGCCAATGACGAAACGGCCTGTCGGGTTGATCAGGTATTTGGTGTCTTTGGTCAGCATATGCTTTGGCAGCACGGGTTTGATCAGCTCTTCAATGATGGCTTCGTTGAACGACGCCTTCATTTTGTGAGCTGTCTCGCTTTGGTCGGGGCTGTGCTGGGTCGACAGCACCACGGTGTCAATGCTGTGCGGCTTGCCGTCGATGTAGCGCATCGTCACCTGACTTTTGGCGTCCGGGCGCAAAAAGGGCAGCTTGCCGCTTTTGCGCAACTGGGCTTGGCGCTCGACCAAGCGGTGGGCGTAGTAAATCGGTGCGGGCATCAGCTCGGGCGTCTCGTCGCAGGCGTAGCCAAACATCAGGCCCTGGTCGCCAGCACCGGTGTTCAGGTGGTCATCGCTCGCATGGTCCACGCCCTGCGCGATGTCGTTGCTCTGCTTGTCGTAGCAGACCATCACCGCGCAGCCTTTGTAATCAATGCCGTACTCGGTGTTGTCGTAGCCAATACGCTTGATGGTGTCGCGCGCGACCTGGATGTAGTCCACGTGGGCGTTGGTGGTGATCTCACCGGCCAGCACGACCAGACCGGTGTTGGTCAGGGTTTCAGCGGCTACGCGGCTGCGCGGGTCTTGCTTGAAGATCGCATCGAGGATTGCGTCAGAAATCTGGTCGGCGACCTTGTCGGGGTGGCCTTCAGAAACAGACTCGGAAGTAAAGAGAAAATCGTTCGCCATAGCTAGGTCTCCAAAAAAACATCAAGTCGCGTTGCTTGGGCTTTGGAGCTTGCAGCGAACGCTTTAGCAGATTTGTCAGTATTGACAAGGCACAATGGCAACCCTCGCAAGGATGCCATCATGGGTGTCGCCCTGCAAGTAGTTCCGTAACTCAGCGACCTCTGTATTTTATCCCAGCCTTCATCCCCATCATGTCCGGTCTTTTCAAAATGCTGTCCGTATGGCCTCTGTGGGCACTGCACTGCATGGGTTGGGCCATGGGTTGGTTGACGTTTTTAGCCTCGCCCACTTACAGGCGCCGATTTTTGGCCCACGCCGCACAGGCTCAGATACC
>JANNYZ010000041.1:0-2690 GCA_031410335.1 Polaromonas sp.
CCGCGCCAGGAAGCCGTAAAAAAGGACATCGTTTGAGAACACCGCGCCAGTGGGCCAGCTACCTGTTCACCCGTAGCGGCATCTTGTTCATGCGCTTGCTGGCCATGCTGCCATTGAATGTTGTGCGCGCCATGGGCAAGCTGCTGGGCTGGGTGCTGTATGCCGTGGTGGTGCCGCGCCGCCGGGTGGTGATGGCGAATCTGTCGCTGTGCTTTCCGGAGCATTCTGCAGATCACATACAGATGCTGACGCGCCAGACCTTTGTGTATTTTGCGCAGGCCTGGCTGGACAGAAGCTGGGTCTGGCATGCGCCCCAAAGCTGGATTTTGCGGCGCGTCACCCTGACAGGCGCTGTTGAAGAACTGGCGGGCACCGAGCCCACAGTGGTTTTTGTGCCGCATTTTGTCGGCATGGACGCCGCCTGGGGCGGCGTGACTTTGCGCATGCCGCGCCAATCGACCACCATCTACACCGACCAGTCGAACAAGCTGGTGGACCGCTGGATTCTGCGGGGCCGCAGGCGCTGGGGCAATATGCGGCTATTTGGCCGCGTCGACGGTGTCAAACCGATCGTGGCGGCCATCCGCAGCGGCCAGCCGTTGTACCTGCTGCCCGACATGGACTTTGGCCCGCAAGAATCGATATTTGTGCCTTTTTATGGCGTGCCCACCGCCACCGTGCCGTCGCTGTCGCGCTTTGCCCGGCTGGGCCGCGCCAAAGTGATCGCGGCAGTTGTCAGCATGACGGCCAGCGGCTACCAAGTGGAGATACTGCCAGCGTGGAAGAACTTTCCGACCGATGACCTGGTGGCGGACACCGCGCTGATGAACAAAAAGCTGGAGGCTTACATCAATGCCCAGCCAGCGCAGTACTTCTGGGTCCACAAACGCTTCAAAACCCGTCCTGACGGCGCGCCAGACGTTTATGGGGCCTAAAAGGTAGAAAAACCGGTCGAAAAATCCGTTTTCACGTATGCTTTAGGCGTTCAAGCCAATAGGCGCGTGCGCCAGCAGCTATTAAAAAAATAGCGTTAATTTCGCAGAAACCTGGCCAGATGCTGTGCGACCAGCATCGGTTGTTCATGAATGATCCAGTGGCTTGCGCCATCGACACGTTCCAGCTCCAGTTGCGGCACAAAGTCGGCCAGGCCGTCCAGCAAGCCGGGGGGCAGGGCAATATCTCTCATGCCCCAGATCACCAACGTGCGCAGATGCACCTCCAGCAACTCGCGTGGAATCACCAGATTGGCAATCTCCGGGCCCGGCCGCAGCGGCGAGGCGCGGTAAAAATTGAGCGGCCCGGTCAAACCGTGCTGCCAGACGGCACGGTATTGCGACTTCACAGCTTCGGTCAGCCACGCGCCTGCGCTGGGTGACTTGCTGATGTCAGTAAAAAATCGCCACAGTCTTTGGTAATCGTCTTCAGCCAGCAGCTTTTCAGCATCCGGCCGGATTAAAAAGTTCATGTACGCGCTGGCGGCTTGCTGGCTGGGGGAATGCTGCAACTCGCGCAAAAACGTGCCGGGGTGGGGCGAATTGATGATGGCCAGTTTTTTGATGAGCTGCGGCTGGCTGGCGGCCAGGTTCCAGGCCACAGCGCCGCCCCAGTCGTGGGCCACCAGCGCCTCAATCTGACCGCCCTCAAGAGCGATCAGCGCCGCAATGTCCTGCACCAGATGCTTGGGTCGGTAGGCGCTCACATCCGCCGGGGCACTTGACTGTTCAAAGCCGCGCAGGTTGGGCGCAACGCAGCGGTAGCCACCATTCTCAGGTTTGGCAAAGTGTGTCAGCAGCTCGTCCCACACAAAGGCGGCTTCTGGAAAGCCATGCAAAAACATCAGGACGGGCCGGCCCCTGTCACCCGCACTGCGGCAAGACAGCGTGATGCCGTGGGGCAAGGTCTGGTGGCTGAGTTCAATCATGTTGCTATTTATTCAGGAGCTGCTCGCGCACGCATTCATTGGTCTGAAGGCACATTTGATACCTGATTTGGCACTGTTTTGGCGTCTGAAACGCCTTCTGAACTGGTCTGTGGATGTGTCCAGTCCCACAAATGCTGGGCCACTTCTTCAACCCCCTGCTTTTTCAGGGCTGAAAACAACTTCACATCGCCGCCGCCAGCGTTCAGTTTGGCAATTTGCAGGGCTTTGGCGCCTTCGGTTTTGTTGAGTTTGTCTGATTTGGTCAGCAGAATCAAAAACTTCAGGCCTTCCTCAACCCGGGGGCGAATCACGTCCAGCAAAATCTCGTCCAGCTCGGTCATGCCCCGGCGTGGGTCGCACATCAACACCACCGCCTTGAGGTTGTCGCGGGTTTGCAGGTAGTTGCCCATCACCTGCTGCCAGCGGATCTTGGCCTCACGCGGCACCGCTGCATAGCCGTAACCGGGCAGGTCGGTCAGCACGGCATCGGTCACCCCCTGTTTGCCCAGAGTGAAGAGGTTGATCGACTGCGTGCGGCCTGGTGTTTTGGACGCATAGGCCAGCCGGTGCTGCTGCGTCAGGGTGTTGATGCAGGTGGACTTGCCAGCGTTTGACCGGCCGACAAAGGCGATTTCAGGCACATCCAGGCGCGGCAGGTGCTTGAGTTCGGGCGCGGTCGTCAAAAATTTGGCAGTGTGCAGCCAGCCCATGGCAATTTTGGGGTCAGTTTGGGTCGGCGGCGGGAGGCTGGAAGAAGTGGTCATGGTGT
>JANNYZ010000042.1:0-17973 GCA_031410335.1 Polaromonas sp.
CGAAAAGCTTGACGGCCTGGAAGTGTTTGACGCCGAGCGCCACGCCGGACGCATCTTGGGCATGGGCGACATTGTGGCGCTGGTTGAGCAGGTCACCGCAGGCGTTGACGTGGCCGCCGCCCAAAAGCTGGCCGCCAAGCTCAAGTCAGGCAGCGGCTTTGATCTGGACGATTTTCTGAGCCAGCTCCAGCAAATGAAAAACATGGGTGGTTTGGCCAGCCTGATGGACAAACTGCCGGCCCAGATGGCTGCCAAGGCAGGGCAGGTCGACATGGGCAAAGCCGAAAAAGACATCAAGCGCAAGGAAGGCATCATTCAAAGCATGACCCCGCTGGAGCGCCGCAAGCCCGAACTCATCAAGGCGACCCGCAAAAAGCGCATCGCGATGGGGTCAGGTGTTCAGGTGCAAGAGGTGAACCGGCTGCTCAATGAGTTTGAGCAGATGCAGGGCATGATGAAGAAGATGAAGGGCAGCGGGATGATGAAGATGATGAAGAAGATGGGCGGGATGAAGGGGATGCCCAAGTTTTGATGTCTGAAAGCCCTTTTTTAGTCGTTTTTAGATAGGTTTTTGGGCTTCAGGCCAATGGATACATGCGTGAGCAGCTCCTTAATTTATAGCATCAAACCGCTAAAGCCTCATCAACAGTCACCACCTCTCCCCTGAGCGACCGCATAGGCGCCTCAGTAATCCTGATATCCACCAGTTGCCCGATCAACCGATCTGGCCCGGCAAACACCACGGGCCGATTGCATTCCGTCCGTCCGAACAAGGCATTGGGGGTTTTGCGGGCAGGCCCTTCGACCAACACGCGTTGAACCGTGCCGAGACGGCTGGCGCTGATGCGTTCCACGCTTTTGTCAATGGTGGCTTGCAGGTGCTGCAGGCGCTTTAACTTCACGCTGTGCGGGGTGTCGTCTTTGATATTCGCAGCGGGTGTGCCGGGGCGGGGGCTGTAGATGAAGCTGAACGATGTGTCGTAGCCCACGTCGTCAATCAGGCGCATCATCTTGTCGAAGTCTTCATCGGTCTCGCCCGGAAAGCCGACAATGAAATCGCTGCTCATGGCCAGGGCTGGCCTGATGGCGCGCAGTTTGCGGATGGTGCTTTTGTATTCCATCGCGGTGTAGCCGCGCTTCATGGCCATCAAAATCTTGTCGGAGCCATGCTGTACCGGCAGGTGCAGGTGGTTGACCAACTTGGGCAGCCTGGCGTAGGCGTCAATCAAGCTCTGCGTGAACTCGTTCGGGTGGCTGGTCACATAGCGGATACGCTCAATGCCAGGGATGTCGTGCACGTAGTCGAGCAGGGTGGCAAAGTCGGCGATCTCGCTCGACGTGCCCATCTTGCCCCGATAAGCATTCACGTTTTGGCCCAGCAACGTGATTTCCTTCACGCCCTGGTCGGCCAGGCCGGCGACTTCCACCAGCACATCTTCAAACGGGCGGCTGACTTCTTCACCGCGTGTGTAAGGCACCACGCAGTAGCTGCAATATTTGGAGCAGCCTTCCATGATCGAGACGAAAGCGCTGGCGCCCTCTACCCGTGCAGGCGGCAGGTGGTCAAACTTTTCGATTTCTGGAAAGCTGATATCGACCTGTGGCTTACCCAAGCTAGCGCGTTTGGCCAGCAGGTCGGGCAGGCGGTGCAGTGTTTGCGGGCCAAACACCACGTCTACATAAGGGGCGCGGGCAATGATGGCTGCGCCTTCCTGGCTGGCCACGCAGCCGCCCACGCCAATCAGCACGCCTTTTTCTTTCAGGTGCTTGACGCGGCCCAGGTCGCTGAACACTTTTTCCTGGGCCTTCTCGCGCACCGAGCAGGTGTTGAACAAAATCAGGTCGGCTTGTTCCATGTCCTGGGTCGGTTCATACCCTTCAGCGGCGTGCAGCACGTCAGACATCTTGTCCGAGTCGTACTCGTTCATCTGGCAGCCGAAGGTTTTGATAAAGACTTTTTTGGACATGATGTGTGAATTCAATCGCTATGAATACAGGAGCTGCTGGCGCATGTATCTATTGGTCTGGAGGCCGATTTGATACCTGAAAAAGGCTGAAAACAGGCGAAAACGCCTATTTTTACTGCTTGTATTTGGGTAACTGGTTAAACGGCGTGTTGCCGTCATCTTTCGCGACGGGCGTTTCAAACATTGAGCGGATATTGCTCAAAATGCCTTCAGGCTGTCCCGGCATCTTCTGCTTGATTTCCTCACTGTTCAGCACCCACACGTTGTGTACCAGCCCGGTGTTGTCGCGCAGGTAGTTGACGACCAGCTTTTGGTTGGCCAGCGTGCCGGACAGCACCAGATTGTTGTTGATGTCGCGTATGCGTACGGCGGGCGACAGTCTGTCGGGCTTGCTGTCCAGCGCGATGTCGGGCGCCGTTAGCACCATCAGCTCGCCCCGTTTGGCGTCTTTGGGAAACTGGCGAATGTTGGGTTTGAAGTCTTCGGTCTGCGCACCGGCGGTGCTGGTGAGCAGCGCGGCTAGTGCAAAGAGAAGGCTTGATGTCCAGCGGTTCATGGTGTTTGTCCAGAGGCTGAGGAAGGAAAATCTGGTGGTGATAGGTGGATTTGAACCACCGACATCAGCATTATGAATGCTGCGCTCTAACCAACTGAGCTATATCACCGCGTCCAAGATTATAGCCAAGACTTTTATTTATGCCGGAACAGTGCTTTGCGCTTGTTCACAAAGGCGTCCATGCCCTCTTTTTGGTCTTCTGTCGCAAACATGGCGTGAAACAGGCGGCGTTCAAACATCACACCGTCAGTCAAACCACTTTCAAACGCACGGTTGACCGATTCCTTGGCAGCCATCAGTGCGATGTTGCCGTGGCCGCAAATCATCAATGCGGCGCCCAGGGCTTCGTCCATCAATTTGTCCAGCGGCACCACACGGCTGACCAGGCCGGCGCGCTCGGCCTCCGCCGCGTCCATCATGCGGCCGGTCAGCGCCAAATCCATCGCCTTTGCCTTGCCAACAGCGCGGGGCAGGCGCTGTGTGCCGCCTGCGCCGGGAATGATGCCGAGTTTGATTTCTGGCTGGCCAAATTTGGCGTTGTCGGCGGCAATGATGAAGTCACACATCATGGCCAGCTCGCAGCCGCCGCCCAGGGCAAATCCACTCACGGCCGCTATGACCGGTTTACGAATCGCGCGAATCTGCTCCCAGTTGCGGGTGATGAAGTCTTTGCCGTACGCGTCGGCAAAGCTGTATTGCGCCATGGCACCAATATCAGCGCCCGCCGCAAAGGCTTTTTCACTGCCCGTGATGATCATGCAGCCAATGTTGTCGTCCGCCTCAAAGGCTTTCAGGGCGGCGGCCAGCTCGTCCATCAGCTGGTCGTTCAGGGCGTTGAGTTGCTTGGGGCGGTTGAGTGTGACAACGCCGACCTGACGGCCTTCTGGGCCTTGGACGGAGGTGATGAGGGTCTCGTAAGTCATGGAATTCTTTCTATCCTTATTTGGTTATTTGGCTAGCCAAGCATCTACTTTAGCGGCATCCTTGATGGCCAGTCGCCAAGTGGTAGCGGGCGGCGGTATCGACAGCTCTAGCCGCAGGATGCGTTTGTCGCGCGACACCAGCACCGCGACTTTTTTTGCCGTCCCCGCATACAACAACAAGTCGTCCAGGCGCTGCATTCTCCATCCGCTCTGGGGTTTGATCGTTTCAACGCCCAGCCATTCGTCCCCCGCAGCAAAACCGGCTTTTTGGGCGGAGCCGCCTGACAACACGGTTTTGATATACACGCCATTGGTTTCAGTGACGCGCAAGCCCAGACGCTGCGCCAATTGGGCAGGGTCGTCATGCACGGTCACGCCGTGCTGCGTCAAAAGCTCTCGCAACGGCAACTCGCCCTTGCCATGTACCCAGGCTTTTAACTCGGCATCAAACGATCGCTTGCCCACGATTTGCAGCACGGCGGCAAAGTCTGCCTCGCTCATGGGCCCCGCCTTGCAACGCAACCACAGCGCACGCATCACGGCATCCAGCGTGGTGTTGCCTTCACGGCGCAGCGTCAAGTCAAAACACAGCGCCACCAGCGCGCCCTTGGTGTAGTAGCTCACTGTAGCGTTCGGTGTGTTTTCGTCTTGCCGGTAGTACTTCACCCAGGCGTCAAAGCTGGCCTGCGCTACTGACTGAACCTGAGTGCCTGGTGTTTGCATCACCTGGTTGATGGTTTTGTTCAGCAGCTTTAAATACCCGGCGCTGTCCAGCAAGCCTGCACGACGTAGCAGCAGGTCGTCGTAGTAGCTGGTAAAGCCTTCAAAAAACCAGAGCAGTTCGGTGTAGTTTTCCCGGGTGTAGTCGTAGGTTTCAAATTCCGCCGGGCGCAGGCGCTTGACGTTCCAGGTGTGAAAGTATTCGTGACTGATCAGGCCGCGCAGGGTGGTGTAGCCCTCAGACACTTTGGGCTCGCCCACACGCGGCAAATCCTTTCGGTTGCAGATCAGTGCGGTCGAGTTACGGTGCTCCAGCCCGCCGTAGCCGTCGTCAACGGCGTTGAGCATGAAGAGATAGGTGCTAAAGGGAGGCTTCTTGTTGACGTGCCAAAAACGTATCTCTTCCTCGCAGATCTTTTGCGTGTCAGCCATCAGCTTCGCGCCATCAAACCCTGGCAGCGCGCCAGCGACCACAAAGCGGTGGGGCACACCACAGGCTGTGAAAGTACCGCTCCAGAATGCGCCCATTTCAACCGGACAATCAGCCAGTTCATCGTAGCTGGCGGCGCTGTAGGTGCCCCAGCCCTGTTTGTTGATTTTTTGTGCCGTCAGCCCGGTAGCGACTGACCACTCTTTGGTTTTTGCAAGCACGACAAGCTCCATCCAATGCGGGCTGGCAGTCTGTCCTTCAACTTTCAGGCAAACGCTGCTTGCATTGAAAAAGCCGCGCTCTGCATCGAGCCAGGCGGTGCGCACCGAGTTGTCATGCGCATACACCTGGTACTGCAGCACGAGTGGCTTGCCCGGCTTGCCATCGATTTGCCAGGTGCATTTGTCGAGTTGTTGCACGGTCAGCCGGGTTCTGCCTTGCAACGCGGTCAAGTGTTGTAGCTGCTTTGAAAACTCTCGCACGAGGTAGCTGCCCGGAATCCACACCGGCAGCGACACGCGCTGCAAGGCTTGCGGCTCGGCAATCGTCAGCGTGACATCGAAGAGGTGGGCGTGTAGGTCACGTGATTCAACGCGATATTTGATCGGCGCAGGCAGCAACACGTGTGGTTTCATTGGATTTACTTCTGGCATTGAGGACAAAAAAAGACGCCGCGACCGCGCAGGTCAAGCCTGGCAATCGGTGTATTGCATACCCGGCAGGGCAAGCCTTCACGGTCAAACACATAAAAGCGGGCAGCCTCGTAGTCATGGCCCTGGGCCCGCAGCTTTTTGTAGTCAGGCGTGGGCAGCAACACGCCGTCATGCCTGACGCTGCGCCAGGTAAGTTCATGAATGATTTTTGCCAGGTTTTTCAACTGCACGGCTGACAGGTCGCCCACCTGCAGGTGGGGCGGCAGGCGCGCCACAAACAGAATATCGGCACGCAAATAATTGCCCAAGCCCGCAATGACACCCTGGTCCAGCAGCGCTGTGGCTAGATTGCGGCGCCCAAAGCCTGCCAGGCGTGTGGCCAGCAGCGCGGGGGTCGTGCTGTCTGCCAGAACTTCTGGCCCTAGCCTGTCGATGTAGGGGTGTTGGTGCTCCTGGCCTGCGCGAAGCCAGGCGAAGTCCGTCGCGCTGTACAGCACCACACGGTGTTTTTCAGTCGTGATGAGCATGCGCTGCTGGCGTGTGAGCAGGGGCTGCGCAATAGGATGTACACGCCACTCACCATACAGCTGGTTGTGTGAATACAAAACAGCACCGTTTGAAAACTCTGTCAGCATGGCCTTGCTGCGCGCATGAACGCGGGTGATGGTGGCACGCTTGAGCGACCGACTGTGCGCAGCCAGCATCGGGTGTAGCAGGGTCAGTTCAATGGCTTGCCCGGCTACGGCGGCGTGCACTTGCCGGGCTGCACGGTAGATTTCAGGGCCTTCAGGCATGGGCTTGAAAAACGGTGTTCAAACGGCGGCGGCGCCCAGCACGCAGCTCAGCGTGGCCACCACCGTCAGGCGCAAGCGCATCGGCAGCCAGTTTGCCAAACCCGCAGCCGGATACGTTTTGCTGTCAACCGCATAGCAGGCCACCACCACCAGGCCGAGCAAGGGCAAAGCGGCGAAGGCTGGCAACATCAAGGCCAGCCAGGCGACCAGCGACGGCACCACACCCCACCAAAAGTGAAAACGCGGTGCTGCCGTACCGTCAGATTGAGCTCTCATGAAACCAATGCCCCAATGCACGCCGCCCAGAAACGACACTATCGCCGCCGCATAAGCGCCCAGGGCAATCGACACAAACGGCAGCAGTTCCCTGTCAATCAGCCACATCAGACCGGTCAAAAATACAAAGGGGATGAGACCAGCGTAGCCTAGGCGTGTAATGGTTTGATGGATTGACATGGTTTGAAAGTGAGTCTGCTGGTATTAAAGCAAATCAGCAAACTGGCCTGCGTCACGCCGGGCCCGCTCATAAAACTTGCTGAACGACTTGCAGGCCATGGACGGGTTGGGCAGCAGGCGGGGGGCAGGGCTTGATACCGCCATTTGTTGCAGCGCCTGGCGGTAGCCCGGGAACAGGGTGGCTTGTGCCGTCACGCTGGACGCTGCTGATGTGTCGAGCTGCATGAGATCTCCGGTCCAGATGTGGTCCGTTACCTGCGCCATGGCCTGCAGGACAAATTGCCAGCGCCGCTCTGACCACGGCCATTCGGCATGTGCAGGCAGGTGGATGATGCCCAGTCGTAATGTCTGCAGGGTGTCGTCGGCAGGGCGTTGCGACAAGCTCCAGGGGTGCACCAGTTCGAGCTTTTTATTCGCTATGTTTTTAATAGCTGCTTGCGCACGTATAGATTGGTCTGCAGGCTCATTTAATGTATAAAAATGGCCCAAAAGTGGTGGTTCTGGCACTTTTTCATGTGTGCCGCGCTCCGGGCCAGCGCCCCCTTGCTGGCGCGCCATCACGTCAAGCGCTTCGTAGCTCTGGTCTATCACGGTACCGCTGCAGTCCCAGGCTTGTCGGGCACCTGTAGGCGCGTACTTCAAAACATTCTCGGCATTGAACAAATACGGCTTGCTTGAAAAGGTGCCTGCCACCCATTGCCAGCTCAGGTGGTTGCTGGGCAGGTCACCGTCCAGCAAGTGACCGTACAACCAGTCAGCGCCAGCGCGCCAGTGCACCTTGCGCACATGCACCACATAGCTGGCCAGCCACATACGCGCATGGTTGTGCAGGTAACCCGTGTCGTACAAGATGCGAATCGCGTTGTCGATGGCGGGAACGCCCGTGCAGCCTTCCCGGATGTCGGACGGCAATTTGTCTGCATAGGAGCCATGCCACGGTAGGGTGCCATGCATGTCTTGCAAAATCGCATCCGGGTCTTTTTGGCATCCCCACACGTGCTGGAAGAACTCGCGCCAGCCAAATTCAAACACCAGCTTGTCGTCAAAGCCCAGCGGCCATCGGGTGTTGATGTCCCGTGCGGCGTCGGCCATGCCGAGCATGCCGTGCGTGAAATAAGGCGACAGTCCGGTCACGTCGCCATCCAGGGCATTGCGACTTTTGGCGTAGCGGAACGGGTTAACCGCCGCCAGGCGCTGAAGGGCAGCTAGGTGGGTGGGTTCAAATTGTTCGAGATGCGCAGGAACACCCAGCGCGGCCATCGATGATGTCAAGTGAAGTTGCTTCGGAAGTTACTTTGCGTCAGTCAGGAATTTTTCGATTTGCTGCGTGTTGATGGCGCCTGGCACGCGCGAGCCGTCCGCAAAAAAGATGGTGGGCGTTCCCGTGATTTTGTGCTTGCGGCCAAAGTCCAGATTGCGGTCAATCGCGACCGTGTCGCAAGTCGCCTTGGGCACCGGCATGTCGCGCACCATCACGTCCTGCCAGGTTTTGCCTTTGTCTTTGGCGCACCAGATGTTTTTGGACTTGTCGGTGGAGTCGGGGCTCAGGATGGGGTACAAAAACATGTACACCGTCACGTCGTTGACCTTTTGCATGTCGCGCTCAAAACGTTTGCAATAGCCGCAATTGGGATCTTCAAACACAGCCATCTTGCGTTTGCCGTTACCGCGCACGATGGTGAAAGCGTCCTTTAGTGGCAGAGAATCAAAAGCCACGGCATTGAGCTTGTCCGTGCGTTCTTCCGTCAGGTTACGCTTGGACCTGGTGTCAATCAGGTTGCCCTGAATCAGGAAGTTACCCTCTGCATCGGTGTAGAAAATATCGCTGTCATTGACGCGGATTTCAAACAGGCCGTTCATCGGTGTTTTACTGATTTCGTCAATTTTGGGGAGGTTCGGCAGCCGCTCAGCCAGGTTTTTGCGAATCGCCGCTTCTTGCGCAAAGGCAGCGCTCAACGCACAGGCGGCGAGGCTGAACGCCATAATGGATTTGACGAATTTCATGGGGTTGACTTTCTTGATGGAATTTTTGAATGCTGCACTATGGTTTGATGACCGCGTCAGACCGACATCACAACGGCGCACCTGCAGCGCGCTGCATGAGCCAGTTTTTCACCGGCGGGCTGCTACCGACACTCTTCATGCCCCAATTGCGCGCCGCCTGCCAGGCTGGCCCGGCTTGCGCAAACAAATTTTGCAGGCCGTCAGTCACAAAGCTCACGGCGGCGACATCGGCTTTGCGGGAACGCTCATAGCGGCGCAATAATTTTTCGTCGCCCAAGCCGCGCCAGTATTCACGGCTGGCCAGCACCTGACTCAAACACGCGGCGTCGGCTAAGCCCAGGTTCAGCCCCTGGCCCGCCAGCGGATGCACCGTGTGCGCCGCATCGCCCGCCAGCGCCCAGCCCGGGCCAACCCAGCGGTCAACGCCGCTCAGTGCCAGCGGCCAACTGGCGCGTTCGCCTACCAATTGCAACTGCCCCACGACTGAATGGCAGGCTGCAGACAGCGAGGCACAGAATTCTTCAGGCGCTTGGTGTTCAAGCTTGTCGGCGCGTTCATCAGAGACAGACCAGACCAGTGCCAGAGAGTTCCCCAAAGCCCCACCCATGGGTAGCAGGGCCAAAACCTCGCCATTGGAAAACCACTGGCGGGCGTTGCCTCCGTGCGGGATGCTGGAGGTCAGCCGCGCGGCAATGGCTTTTTGTGCATAGGGTTTGCGCGTCCACTGGGTGTTGACGCCGCCCCTCGAACCGCTTTTTTGGCCTTCGCAAATGATGGTCAGGGGTGCCGTGATGCCGGCAAGTTCTGACATATTGACGGTTTCCACCAGGCTTTGGTAACTGCAAGCCTGCAGCAGCTGCGCTTCCAGCTGCGGCACATCGACAATCCAGGTCAGCGCCTCTTGCCCGGACGTGTTGGCATTGAATTCAAGCTGCCCGCCATCGTCGCCCCAAACCTGCATGGTCTGTACCGACGTGGCAAAAGGCGCATCAGGCCAGACGCGCAGCGATTCAAGCAGTTGTTTTGAGGCGCTGTTCAGGGCATAGGCCCGAATGTCTGAGCGCTTGTCAGCGGCAGGCGCCATTGGCTGGCGTACGCTCAGCACAACTTTCATGCGTTCTTTGGCCAGCAGCAAAGCCAGCACCCGCCCTACCGCGCCATCACCACGAATACACACATCAAAAGACTTGGACATTCCCTATTTTAAGAGGCAGTGCAAAATCGCT
This sequence comes from Polaromonas sp., assembly GCA_031410335.1. Lineage (GTDB taxonomy): Bacteria > Pseudomonadota > Gammaproteobacteria > Burkholderiales > Burkholderiaceae_C > Polaromonas. Next base: position 9,730 of record JANNYZ010000042.1, read on the forward strand.
GCGTGCGCCCGAACTTCTGGCCTTACGACCCTACCTGCAGCCTCCAAACAAGATATACAAACCAATGAGCAATCTCGCCACCCCTGAACCCAGTGATTTCGACGTTTCTGCCCTTATTTCCGGTTTGTACGTTTACCCCATCAAGTCGTGTGCTGGGGTAACCGTGCAAGAAGCTATCCTGACGGAAACAGGACTGGAGTTTGACCGCGCCTGGATGGTGGTCGACAACAACGGCGAGTTTTTAACCCAGCGTGAGTTTCCGCGCATGGCGCTGATACAGCCGCACATCAAGCATTACGAGATGGTGCTGCGTGCCCCCGGCATGCTGGCCCTGCACGTCAAGCTGGACGAGGTGGAAGCCCCGGTGCGTGTGCAGGTATGGGACGACTCCGTGGCGGCCTTCGACATGGGCAAGGTGGCGGCTCAGTGGTTCAGCGACTTTTTAGGCACCACGGCACGGCTGGTGCGCTTTGACCCGGACCACAAACGCATCAGCGACAGGCAGTGGACGGGCGACGCAGAGGCCCTGAACCAGTTCAACGACGGGTTTCCTTTGCTGGTGATCAGCGAGGCCTCCCTGGAACACCTCAACGCCCGCTTGCTGGCAGTGGGCCAGACCGCAGCCAGCATGTCGCGCTTTCGGCCCAACATTGTTTTGGCGTCTGCGCCTGGCAGCGAAGCACTGGCACCACACGACGAAGACCGCATGGATGTGCTGCACGTTTCAACTGGCCAGGGTGTCGCTCAGCTCAGGCCGGTCAAACCGTGCCCGCGCTGCCCGATTCCCAACATTGACCCGCTGAGCGCGGTCATCAGCCCTGAAGTGGGTGACATGATGCAAAGCTACCGTGCTGATGCGCGTGTGAACGGTGCGATCACATTCGGCATGAACCTGATACCGCTCACGGGTATCGAGCATCAGCTTGCGCTGGGCCAGCGCATCGGGGCGCGTTACCGCTTTGACTGACAGGTCAGGCCGGATTCGTCGAGCGTCTTGTGCTGTCGGTTTGCTCGGGTTCAAAGTCTGAGTCGGTCGCCAGTTCCATCGGGCGCGTCAACTCAGGTTCCAGAAAACGGATCGGGCGACGTGTGCGCGCACGCATGTGATTGATCAATTCAGTCAGAGACGCGTTGATCTCCATGGCAGAGCCATAACGCTCGCCCAGCAATACGGCCGCCGCATGAAACTGCAGAATCACTTCAGGCTTGAGGCCTTTGAGCGGCATCAGGCCGGCCGCAATCAGCCTTGCAGACAGTGCGGTCACGGCTGACCGCTCCGACGCGCCCTCCAAAATCAGCCCAAACATCGCCTCATCAACACGGCCAACGGTGTCAACGTCGCGCAAAATCCGGCGCAACTTGATAACGCTTCGCAGCAGGCTTTGCTCCGCCACTGCCACACCCCAGGTTTTTTTGATATAGCTGTAGTTGACCAGCTTGATGTACACCACCGCTGCCGGTTCCTTGTAGCGCTTGACACGGGCAATCACCTGCACCAGCCGGTCATTGAACAGGTGCGCTGTCAGCAGTCCGGTCAGCGCGTCCTGGCTGACCATCGCCTGCGCCCTGGCCTCGACGCTGTGGCGTTCGCGGGAGCGCAGGTTCAGCGCGATCAGCAGCAGCGGCACTTCAACGATCAGGCCGATCATCAAACCGTAGCGTGACAGCCACGATGACGGCACGAGACCCATCACGCTGGCTACCAGCAAGCCGGTAGCTGCTGCGGTTGGGCCAAAAGCGGCCAGCACCCACATGCCAATCATGTCGCGGCGAAGCCAGGTGGTGATTGATTTGGCTATGCCCAGCAACGCGACGGTGACCAGGTAGGCGCTGATCATCAAAACGCCCGTGATGCGATCTGTCAGGGCATAAATCACGGCGATGGGCAGGCCTGCAAAACCCATCGCGTATAAAAATCGTTCAAACCACTTTTGTCGCGGTGCGCTGCCGCACAGATGATTGATGAACACCAGTGCGGCACTGCCTGTCAGCACCCCCAGGAAGCCCGGCGAAATGTCGTTCCAGGTGCCTGCGTTGCTCCACAGCAAATGCCCGGCTACACCCGTCCAGGCGGTCATGGTCAAGGTCAGAAGTGACGCGTACAAGGCATACCAGGCGTACGCGGCATCCCGGTAAATCCAGCTTTGTGTCAGGCAAGTTGCCATCAGCAGCAGCAAAGTACCGAACACAACGCCGACCGTCAGGTATTCAAGCTGTACGCGCTGGACCTGCATGCTCTGGCTAATGACGCGTACTGGCACGCTGATATTGGACACGTTGTGAATCTGCACGTACACGTCATGCGCGACTGTACCCGCCAGGCTGAGCTTGAACTGTCCGTAACGGCCCGGTTCAGGCCAGCGCGCCACAGGCACGGTGTCACCCGCGGTTTGGCTGGTCCAGCTCCCAGCGACTGTGCTCTGGTAAACCGTCATGCGGTCGAGCAGCGGCTGGGGAAATTCCAGTATCCAGTCCTCCGGGGCGTCGCCCTGTCTGGCAAAACGGTAGTGTTGCCACAGTGCCCCCTTGTGCCCCAGGGTGTAGACAGTTTCGGCCCTGGACGGCACAAACATGGTGCCTGGCTTGGTGGTGATCTGGCCTATGCTGGTCTGTCCGCTGCTGTCTATCCACATCAGGCTGGCCGCGCTGACGTCAATGGTTCCTGATGAGTTGCCAAGCACTGTGACGGGCTGGGCAAGCGCCACAAAAGGCAGCAGCGCCAGAGCGGTCATCAAAGACCGCCCACGCGTGCCGCAAGCACTCCAGGCAAGCTTGGGCCAGCATCGAATACACTTTGCCACCAGTTTTTTAAGGTTTGTCATGAGTTTGAAGTGCGGCATTGTAGGCTTGCCTAACGTCGGGAAATCCACCCTTTTCAACGCGTTGACCAAAGCGGGCATCGCGGCTGAAAACTATCCCTTTTGTACTATAGAGCCTAACGTGGGTATTGTGGAGGTTCCCGACGCACGTCTGGACCAGTTGGCCGCTATCGTTAACCCGCAAAAAATACAAAAAGCGATCGTCGAGTTTGTGGACATCGCGGGGCTGGTGGCCGGTGCCAGCACTGGCGAAGGCCTGGGCAACAAGTTTTTGGCTCACATCCGCGAGACCGATGCCACCGTCAATGTGGTGCGCTGTTTTGAAGACGACAACGTCATTCATGTGGCTGGCAAGGTCGACCCGATATCCGACATTGAGGTGATTCAAACCGAACTCTGCCTGGCCGATCTGGCGGCGGTTGAGAAAGCGCTACACCGCGTGACCAAACTGGCGCGGTCGGGTGACAAGGAGTCTGCCAAGCTGGTGACGATTCTGGAAAAGTGCCAGGTGGCGCTCAATGAGGCCAAGCCGGTGCGCACGATCGACTTCAGCAAGGAAGAGTTGCCACTCTTGCAGCAGTTCTTTTTGATTACAGCCAAGCCCGCCATGTTTGTCGCCAACGTGGCTGAAAACGGCTTTGAGAACAATCCCTTTCTGGATCGTCTGATGGCGTATGCCAAAGCGCAAAACGCGCCGGTGGTGGCGATTTGCGCCAAGATGGAAGCCGAAATGGCCGACATGGACGACGAAGATAAAAAAATGTTTCTGGCGGAAATTGGCCAGAGCGAGCCAGGTCTGAACCGCCTCATCGTCGCCGCCTTCAAGCTGCTGGGCTTGCAAACTTACTTCACCGCAGGCGTGAAGGAAGTCCGTGCGTGGACGATTCATATCGGCGACACCGGCCCGCAAGCGGCTGGCGTGATTCATACCGACTTTGAAAAAGGCTACATCCGCGCGCAAACCATTGCGTTTGACGACTACATCGCTTTTAAGGGCGAGCAGGGCGCGAAAGACGCTGGCAAGATGCGCAGCGAAGGCAAAGAGTACGTTGTCAAAGACGGCGACGTGATGAACTTTTTGTTCAGCAGCTAGCCTATGGCACACCCCTGCCTGGCCTCACTGGCGTGTAGCCCATCCTCCCCTTTCAGGGGAAGCCGCTGGTGGCCTGGCAAAGCCAGTTCCGCGGCGGCCGCTTGAAAAGACTGTTCGCGTTCAATGATCGAATTTATGCCATTTTCAGGTATCAAAATGGCCTCTAGCCCAATAAATACGCGCGCGAGCAGCTCCTCATTTAGTAGCGACTGGCATGGCTGAACCGGTCCGCCTTGCCAAACGCCTGGCTGAAATGCTGCCCTGCTCACGCCGTGAGGCTGAGCAGTACATCGAAGGTGGCTGGGTCACGGTCGATGGGGTGGTGATTGAAGAGCCACAGTTTCGGGTGCTGCATCAAAGCATCGAACTGTCAAAAGAGGCCAGCCTGCTGGCGCCTACCGCGGTCACGCTGCTGCTGCACAAGCCTGCCGGTTTTGAAGCCGACCTCGCGCAAGCCACACACGCACCTGACGATCGCAGCGGTATTGCCGCGCTTAAAAGACACCTGACAGCAAAGCTGGTTACTCCGCTTGCACTGCCTGCCAGTGGTTTGGTGGTGTTCACTGACGACTGGCGTGTGGCGCGAAAGCTGGTTGACGACGCGGCTACCCTGGAGCATGAAGTGGTGGTCGAGGTGGCAGGAAACATCAAAGCCGGCGGGCTGGAACGCCTGAACCGAATTGACCATGGCTTCACCTTCAACGGCAAGCCGCTACCGCCCGCCAAAGTCAGCTGGCAAAGCGAGGCTCGTTTGCGCTTTGCCATCAAAGGCGAGCAACCGGGGCAGATTGCCTATTTTTGCGAGAGTGTGGGCTTGTCCGTCACTGGCATGAAGCGCCTGAGAATAGGCCGGGTGGCGCTCAGTGGCCTGGCCGTGGGGCAGTGGCGTTACCTGTTGCCGACGGAACGGTTTTGATGGCCCGAAAATTCTAGAAAGAAATGCCGCCTGGAAATGCCCAGACCAGTCCAGCGGTCATCAAAAAATAGCGTAAAAATTTGCCAATCGCCATATAAAACACACACGGCCAAAACGCAAACTTCAACCAGCCTGCCACAGCGCACAGCGGGTCACCCACCACAGGCAACCACGCCAGCAGGCAGGCCTTGGGTCCCAGCTTTTCAAGCCACCTGACGGCTCGGCCGTGGTGTGAATCATGCTTGTATTTGTCCACCACCTTGTGCGCACCGTAGCCTAGCCACCAGTCGAGTGCGCCGCCCAGCGTGTTGCCTGCGGTGGCCGTCAAAATGGCAGGCCAGAACAGTTCAGGGTTTAATTTAACCAGGCCAAAAACAACCGGCTCAGAGCCCAATGGGACCAGTGTGGCCGAGATAAACGACACCACAAACACCGTGCTCAAACCAAACTCGGGCAGCGACAAAAGTTCTAGCAGGTGTTGGATCCAGGCTTGCATGTGACCGTGAGTATAGGCAGCAACAGACGATGTTTACCGTCAGCCGGACGCTTGACATGGCGTGGGCGGGAGAGGTAGAAATTTTTTTGGTTGCTGAAATTTGAGGCAGCTACAATGTGCCTTCTTTTTCAGCACACCCACTACCCCCCCGCCCCATGAATATCGGAACCTACGTTCTGGCCAACAACGTGTTTGCTGCGCCCATGGCGGGCGTCACGGACAGGCCTTATCGCATGCTCTGCAAAAAGCTGGGTGCCGGTTATGCAGTCAGTGAAATGGTCACCTCGCGCCGCGATTTGTGGGACACCCTGAAAACATCACGCCGCGCCAACCACGACGGCGAGCCCGAGCCGATTGCCGTACAGATTGCTGGCACGGACGCGCAAATGATGGCGGACGCCGCCGCCTACAACATTGACCGGGGCGCGCAGATCATTGACATCAACATGGGCTGCCCAGCCAAAAAAGTGTGCAACAAATGGGCTGGCTCGGCGCTGATGCAAGACGAAAAATTGGCGCTGGAAATAGTTGAAGCGGTGGTCAATGCCTGCGCGCCGCGAAACGTGCCAGTGACGCTCAAGATGCGGACCGGCTGGGCGGAGCATCATAAAAACGCCGTGACAATTGCGCGCGCTGCTGAAAGTGCAGGCGTTGCCATGGTCACGGTGCATGGGCGCACCCGCGAGCAGGGCTACAAGGGCCTGGCGGAATACGACACGATCGCTGAGGTCAAGGCCACTTTGACCATTCCAGTTGTGGCCAACGGCGACATCACCAGCGGCCAAAAGGCACGCGATGTGCTGGCCTACACGGGGGCCGATGCCATCATGCTGGGCCGCGTGGCGCAAGGCAGACCGTGGATTTTTCGGGAAGTCGTGCATTTTTTGGCCACTGGCACACAGCTTGCGCCGCCGCTGGTCATGGACGTCAAGCGCCTGCTGCTGGACCATTTGCAGGACCACTATGAGCTCTATGGCGAGTTCACGGGCGTGCGCAGTGCACGCAAGCACATTGGCTGGTACGTCAAGTCGCTGTCTGGCGGCGAGACCTTTCGCGCAAAGATGAATGCGCTGACGGATGCCGAGGCGCAGTTACAAGCTGTCAATGATTTTTTTAACGACTTGAGCAACACCACAGACCGGATGCCCGCAGCGGACGTGGTTCACAATAAAAAAGAAGAGGAAGAAAAAATGGAAGTGCAGACATGAGTAAAAAACAGATCGAAGAGTGCATACGCACCAGCCTGGACGGCTACTTCAAGGACCTGCGCGGCACCGAGCCTGACCGCATGTACGACATGATGGTGCGGGTGGTTGAAAAGCCGCTTCTCGAGGTGGTAATGCAGCAAGCTGCGCAAAACCAGTCGCGCGCGGCCGAGTGGTTGGGCCTGAACCGCAACACCCTGCGCAAGAAGCTGGTTGAGCACAAACTCATCAAATAAATTTTAAAAAGACAACAATGAACGCACTGATTTCCGTCTCTGACAAAACCGGCATCCTCGAATTCGCGCAGGCGCTGCATGCGCTGGGTATCAAGCTGCTGTCTACTGGCGGTACCGCCAAACTGCTGGCTGACGCGGGCTTGCCCGTCACGGAGGTGGCCGACCACACCGGCTTTCCGGAAATGCTCGACGGCCGGGTCAAAACATTGCATCCCAAAGTGCACGGCGGCTTGCTGGCGCGGCGGGATGTACCCGAGCACATGGCCGCATTGAAAGAGCACGACATCGCCACCATCGATTTGCTGGTCGTCAATCTATATCCGTTTGAAGCCACAGTCGCCAAGCCCGGTTGCACGTTGGAAGACGCGATTGAAAATATCGACATCGGCGGCCCCGCCATGGTGCGCAGTGCCGCTAAAAACTGGAAAGACGTGGGCGTGCTGACCGATGCGTCGCAGTACGCCGGGGTGCTTGAAGAGCTCAAGGCCGACGGCAAGCTGACGGTCAAGACCAAGTTTGCCCTGTCAGTGGCTGCTTTTAACCGCATCAGCCAGTACGACGGCGCCATCAGTGACTATCTGTCAGGCATCCAGCCTGATGGCAGCCATTCGCAGTTCCCGGCGCAAACCAATGGGCGATTTATCAAGCTGCAAGACCTGCGCTATGGTGAAAATTCGCACCAGCAGGCGGCGCTGTACCGCGACCTGTACCCCGCGCCCGGCTCGCTCGTCATGTCCAGGCAGTTGCAGGGTAAAGAGCTGAGCTACAACAACATTGCCGACGCCGATGCGGCGTGGGAATGCGTCAAGAGCTTTGACGAGGCGGCTTGCGTGATCGTCAAGCATGCCAACCCCTGCGGTGTGGCCGTCGGCGCCGATGCGCTTGAGGCGTACAGCAAGGCGTTTAAAACCGATCCAACATCAGCTTTTGGCGGCATCATTGCCCTGAACTGCACGCTGGACGAGCGCGCTGCTCGGGAAATCTCCAAACAGTTTGTGGAGGTGTTGATGGCGCCCAGCTTCACGCCTGAGGCGCTGGAGGTGTTCAAGACCAAGGTCAATGTGCGGATTTTGCAGATTGATTTGCCGCCCGGCGGCGACACTGCCTGGAAACAGGGGCGTAACGCCATGGACATCAAGCGGGTCGGTTCGGGCCTGCTGATGCAAAGCGCTGACAACCACGAACTTGCTCTAGCTGACCTGAAAGTGGTCAGCAAACTGCAGCCCACCCCCGTCCAACTAAAAGACCTGCTGTTTGCCTGGAAGGTGGCCAAATACGTCAAGTCCAACGCCATCGTGTTCTGCAAGGATGGCATGACCATGGGCGTAGGCGCGGGCCAGATGAGCCGCCTGGATTCCGCGCGCATCGCCAGCATCAAGGCGGGGCACGCCAACTTGTCACTGGCAGGCACGGCAGTGGCCAGTGACGCGTTCTTCCCGTTCCGCGACGGCCTGGACGTGGTGGTGGACGCAGGTGCCA
>JANNYZ010000043.1:0-21978 GCA_031410335.1 Polaromonas sp.
GGCGTGCCCATCACAATCACGTCGCCAGGTTCCAGCGTCATGCAGGCCGACATCATGGCAATGGTGGGCGCCACATGAAACACCATGTCGGTGGTCGATGCGCTTTGCATCACTTTGCCGTTCAGGCGTGACTCAATGTGCAGCCCGACGCAGCCTGGCGGCAACTCGTCCGCTGTGACCAGATGCGGGCCAAAGCCGCCGGTCTGGTCAAAGTTCTTGCCAACGGTCCATTGCGTGGTTTTGCGCTGGTAGTCCCTGAAGGTGGCATCGTTGAAGCAGGCATAGGCAAACACATGCGTCAAAGCATCAGCTTCAGACACGTTGCGCGCGGTTTTGCCAATCACCAGAGCCAGCTCGGCCTCGTAGTCCAGCGAGGTTGAAATCGCCGGGATGGGTATCGCATCGCCATGCGCCGCCAGCGACGACGGACCCCGAAAAAAGATCGTCGGGTAGTCAGCCACGGTGTTGCCACCTTCAGCCGCGTGGTCGTGGTAGTTGACGCCCAGACAAATGATTTTGCTGGGGCGCGGAATGCAGGGCAGCAGTTGCACCTGCGCCAGCGGCAGCACTTTGGCACTGGCAGCACGCGCTGCGATGGACGCCATCAAACTCGCCTGGTTGCTGGCCTTATCGGTCAATACAGCCACAAAGTCGTTGATACTGGCAGGCGCGTCGTTCATGCAGTCGCGCATGTCGACGACGTTGTTGCCGAGCAGCACGCCATAGCGCACGGCATTGTCATGTTGGTAGCTGATGAGCTTCACGTTAAATACCTTCTTGAATTAAAAATCAATCAACCTTGGCGCCAATTTGCTTGACGACCTTGTCCCACTTCTGGGACTCCAGCAGGATGTAGTTCTTCACGGCCGGGCGGTCCATGCGGGCGCTTTCCAGCGACTGGGCTGAAAAGACATCCTGAACGCTTTTGTAAAGCGCGATCTTGTTGATCTCGTTGTTCAGCTTGTCCAGCACATCGGCGGGTGTACCAGGAGGCGCAAACAGCGCAAACCAAGTGTTGGCCTCAAAGTCCTTGTAGCCCAGCTCGGCCACAGTGGGCACGTCGGGCAAGGCACTGCTGCGCTTTAAACTGGTCACAGCCAGAGCACGCACCTTGCCGCTTTTGGCCAGTTGCACCACCGGCGGCACAGACGTGCTGCCCACTGGCACCTGGCCACTCAACACCGCTGTCACCGCCGTCGCTGGCGCATAGGGGATGTGCTGTATCTCCGTCTTGGCCAGGTTGCGAAAGAAAATCTCGGCCCCCAGCTGGGTGGTGGTCCCGTTACCTGATGATGCATAGCTGAGCTTTTCTTTTTTGCTCAAAGCCACCAGCTCGGCCAGCGTTTTCGCCTTCACATCCGGGTGCACAAAAATGATGTTGGGTGACACGCCGGTGATGGCCACCGCCTCCAGGTCCTTGTTCACATCGTAGCCCGCTTTGGCATACAGGCTGGGGTTGATGGCAACGGCCACGCTGTGCATCAGCAACGTGTAGCCGTCCCCCGGCTGCTTGCTGACAAAGGTGGTGGCAATGTTGCCGCTGGCACCGGGCCGGTTTTCAACCACCACGGTCTGACCGAAGGCCACCGTCATCTGCTGGGCCATGAGGCGGGCAACCGTGTCTGTTGAGCTGCCAGGCGGAAAGGCCACAATGATCTTGACCGGCTTGTCCGGGTAGGCGGCCTGAGCAGCTGTGCTCCATGCCGCCAGGCCCAGCGTCACGTGGAGGGCCAGAGCAATTTTCAGCAAACGGTTTTTTGTCTCCATCATGGCTTGTCCTTGGATGAGTGAAAGGCTGAAATGCATTTAAAGTCAGAAGCAAATATAATCGATAAAATGTACTTATTTAAATATTAATATATGGTATTTACCCGCACACTTGCTGTAACTGCTATATATTTCATAGCTACTTGCGCACATATCTATTAGTTAAAACGCCTTTTTGCTAAGTAAAAACAGTCCAAAATCATGATTCACCGTGGTTTTTGCCGTGTAAAACGGCCCTTCAGGTTCGTTTGAGGGCGAATTTTGCGCTTTTTTACCTGTCATTTAAGCCTCCAGACCAATGGATATATGCGTAAGCAGCTACGTATTTAATAGCAATAGGGTCTTTCGTCAAAGTTGGCCAAAACCCACTTGATGACCGATTTGCTACAAAAACCCTAGCTGAGCACACGCGTATCGACTGGCTTACTGGACAACCCGGTTTGTTTGTATCAAACTGTGCTTTTTATTGGTCAACGGAATCCCCATGCCAGTCATCGCAGTCGTCAACCGCAAAGGAGGCAGTGGCAAAAGCACGCTGGCCGCGCACATGGCGGCCTGGTGTGCGGCACGCGGCAGCTCGGTCATGCTGGGTGACGTGGACCGCCAGCAGTCTGCGCGGGCCTGGTTAAAGCGCCGTGATGCGGCCCTGCCCGCCATTGCGCCGTGGGCGATTGACCAGAAAAACATGCTGCGCGTGCCCACCGGCATCACCCACGTGGTGCTGGACACCCCAGGCGGCATGCACGGCTTTGAGCTGGCACGGGTGGTGATGTTTGCTGACGCCATCATCATGCCGGTGTGCAATTCAATGTTTGACCGCGAATCAGCAGCCGCCTGCCACGCCGAGCTGATGAGCCTGCCGCGCGTGGCCAGTGGCCGCTGCAAGCTGGTCACGATTGGCATGCGGATTGACGCACGAACCAACGCCGCACAAACACTGCGCGAATGGTCTGAAAACCTGGGTTTGACCTACTTGGGGGCTTTGCGCGAGACGCAGCTTTACGTGCGCAGCCTGGAGCGTGGCATGACCATTTTCGACTTGCCGCCGTCTGTGGCTGCAGCTGACTTGCAGCAGTGGGAACCCATATTGGACTGGCTCAAACCACTGCTGTATCCACAGCAAGCCGCCAACGATGCATCGCCATCCCAACCCGTTTCAGCCATCAACGCCATCAAGCCAAGCCCCGTCAAATCAGTACTGGCTGCAGCAGCCAAGCCCCCTGTTCAACACACGGCTTCCAACCGTCTGGGCTCATCGCTGCCCAACTGCCTGATGCCTGCACAGGAGTCCATCATTCACGGTGCGCGCTTGTCGGTCATGGGTTCTGGCCGGGCCAGCAGCGCGCCAGTGGTTTCAACCGGCAAACCAGCGATGACGCGCAATGTCAATTCACAAGACGGCTTGCAGATTCCGCAGTTTCTAAAGCGCTCTCCGCACTAAGACAAGCGACTCGAAGCGCTGAACCGACGACTACGTCTGCTGGCGCAATAGCGCTACTCGCTGCGCCACCACATCCAGATCAGCCGCATCGCCTGCATGGGCCAGGTACTTTTCCAGGTCAGGAACAGCCCGCCCGGCCTCCCCCTGGACGGCCCAGGCCAAGCCCCGGTCGCGGTACTCGGGCCACGCATCAGGGTGCAGCACGATCAGGCGGTCGACTACAGCCACCATGCGGGGCCAGTCCTCTTGCGTTTTGTGGATTTCTTTCAGGTTGCGCAGCATGCGGCTGATGATGTCGCGCGGCGACGCTGATTGCAGGTACAGGCCAATCGGTGTGTCGTGGCTGTTGTCCGCCAGATTCGTCACATCCAGCACATTGCGCTGACGAAAGGGCTCCAGCCGTTCAGACAGTTCTTCTCGGCTAAGCGACTGGCCGGTGAAAGGGTCAATCACCACCTGTCCCTTCGGCAAATTCACCTTGACCATGAAATGCCCCGGAAACGCCACGCCCCGCGCATTCAGGCCCAAGCCGCTGGCCAGCTCAAGCCACAAGACAGCCAGGCTGATAGGAATGCCGCGCCGGGTCTTCAGCATCACGTTCACATAGCTGTTGTCCGGGTCGTAATAGTTGTTGACGTTGCCGCCAAAACCCAGGTCTCGAAAAAAGAACTGACTGAGCAAGCGCAGCTTTTGCAGGGCCGACGCATCGGCCGGAAGGCGGCGTTTGAGCCGCGCCTGGAGTTGGTCAACATCGCTGAGGATTTGCTGGACATCCAGCTCGGGATATTCGTCCTGAGCCAGGCTGATGGCAGCCTCCAGCAGCGGGAAATGCGCGTCACTTTGGACCAGGCTGGCAAAGTATTGAAGGGGAGAAGGCACATCCAGATTTAATTGCATAGCCCTACTTTCTCACAAATTGACCGTCACGTCATCCCGAAGTTTTTAACGCCGCACCAGCTGACGGAGTTTGAGACCCGCGACCCGAAGCGCTACAAAATAAATAGCAGCTGAAGCCATTAAAACAGCAGCAAGCAGCCCAATACGCTGCACATAGGCGGCTTTTAGGCCTGTCCAGCTGACAGCGCCGGCAGCCCACAGCAAAAACACCGCCAGCAGGGCGCTGGCAGCCACCACCTGCAGCGCAAACACACCCCAGCCCGGCGCAGGCCTGTAGCTGCCGCGCCTGACCAGCCCCACCAGCAACCACAGCGCATTGATCAGCGCGCCAATCCCAATGGCCAGCGCCAGCCCGGCGTGCTGCAAATACGGTACGAACACCAGGTTCAGAAGTTGCGTGATGACCAGCACCACGATGGCGATGCGTACCGGGGTTTTGATGTCCTGGCTGGCGTAAAAGCCAGGCGCCAGTACCTTGATGGCGACCAGCCCTATCAGGCCCGCGCCGTAGCCCATCAGCGCAGTCGTGGTCTGCGCCACGTCACGGTCGGTAAAGGCACCATAGTGGTACAGCGTGGCCACCAGCGGCTGGGCAAAGGTCAGCAACGCCACCGCACACGGCAGACCCAGCAGCACCACAATACGCAAACCCCAGTCCAGCATGTTGGAGTATTTCTCCGCATCGTTGGCGGCCTTGGCCGCCGCCAGTTGGGGCATCAGCACCACGCCAATCGCCACACCCAGCATGGCAGTCGGAAACTCCATCAGGCGGTCAGCATAGGTGAGCCAGCTCACACTGCCGGGCGTGAGATGCGAGGCAATTTGCGTGTTGATGAGCAGTGAGATTTGCGCCACGCTGACACCCAGCAGCGCAGGCAGCATCAGCTTGGCGATGTTTTTAGTTGCGGGGTCGGCCCAAGCCTCCTTCACGACACCCCAGTTCAGCGATATTTTTGGCAGCAAACCCAGCTTGAGCAGAGCCGGCACTTGCACTGCCAGCTGCAACACGCCGCCCAGCATCACGCCAGCGGCCAGCGCATAAATCGGCTCAATGCCCCGCGTTTTAAGCCACGGTGCGCCCAGCCACGCGGCGGCAATCATGGCCACATTCAGCAACACCGGCGTGGCCGCAGGCACGGCAAAGCGCCGCCAGGTATTGAGCACGCCAGACGACAGCGCCACCAGTGACATAAAGCCGATGTACGGAAACATCCACCGCGTCATGAACACCGCTGCCTCAAAACCACGTGGGTCCTGCTTCAGGCCGCTGGCCATGGCGTAAACAAGAAACGGCGCAGCAGCGACGCCAAGCGCGCACGTCAGCAGCAGCGCCCAGCTAAGTAGCGTGGCTACCCGGTCAATCAGCAGCTTGGTCTGCTCGTCCCCGTTTTGCGTCTTGCTGGCCGCCAGCACTGGCACGAAAGCCTGGCTGAAAGCCCCTTCAGCAAACAGCCGCCGAAACAGGTTGGGGATGCGAAACGCCACATTGAAAGCATCGGTCATGGCGCTGGCGCCAAAGGTGGCGGCTATCAGCAGTTCCCGTACCAGCCCGGTAATGCGGGAGACCAGCGTGAGGGCGGAGACAGTGGAGGCGGATTTGAAGAGTGACACCATGGGAGTTTAGGCGGTGAATGGCTCCAGACAGACAACTTCACACCCAACGCAGCGTCAGCATATAATGGAAGGCTTCGCTTGCAACATCCGCAGACTATTTTCAGACTCGTCTGAACCTTAAGGAATCAAATTATGGCAACCGCCAAACCCAAGAAAAAGAACCCGCGCCTGGCATCAGGCCGTAAACGCGTCCGCCAGGACACCAAACTCAATGCCGCGAACACCTCGCTGCGCTCCAAATACCGCACTGCTGTAAAAAACGTTAAAAAAGCCGTTGCATCAGGCGACAAAGAAAAAGCCAAAGACGCTTTCGCCAAAGCCCAGAGCATTGTCGACACCGTCGCCGACAAAGGCATTTTTCATAAAAACAAGGCATCGCGCGACAAGTCCCGCCTGTCAGCCAAGGTGAAAGCCCTGGCCTTGTCAGCAACAACAGCCGCTTAAGAAATTAAGCACAAAAGCCCGGAGAACTGTCAAAAGCTCTCCGCCGTTTTGTAGGGTGCGCTGCAAGCGAAGTCAAAAAAGCCGTCTTACGACGGCTTTTTTGTTTGCGCTTGAAGAAGTTATTTTTGGGGCAAGTCCGGTATCAAGCAGGCCTCGGCCATTTGTAAATCGTTGTCTTTGGCAAAGTTGATCGCAAAGTCCCAAGCCATGGGCTCGGCTTCACGCAGTTCGGCGTTCACCACAACGCAACGCACGCCGTTGATCAGGGTAGGGATACACCAGGGCGAATACGTCAGGTGGCTGCCAGGCTGTGGGCCACCCGGCCTGAAGGGGCTCATCACACCGCAAAGGCGGTCTGACCAGTCGCTGGGCCGAAAGGTTTTGCCATCCCGGGTGATGCCCTGAATGAACACTTCTTTGGCGGAGCTAGAGATCATGAAAGACCATTGAAATAACCATCGGATAGAGGTGTTTTGCGTGCATTGTGGTGACGCGGGGAGTCCACTTTTGACCTGGATGAAGCCTGATGTTGCACCGCACAATTATTGTATCTTATATAAGACTGGTTACTCCAGGCTTGCGTTCGCCGGCACTGCATTGCAGTGATGCAAGATCGTCACGAAAGCAAGCAAGGTCTACGCCTAGAATTCAAACTCGTTTGCACACATCCCAAGTCCGGAGTTCCTTATGACCGCTGCCCTGCCCCACCACATTGAAGCCGCCTCGCCCCACGTGATGAACACTTATGGTCGCTTGCCCATTGCGCTGTCGCACGGCCAGGGCTGCCGGGTGTGGGACATCAACGGCAAGTGCTACCTGGATGCGCTGGGCGGCATTGCCGTCAACACCCTGGGCCACAACCACCCCAAACTGGTGCCCGCGCT
Organism: Polaromonas sp.; assembly: GCA_031410335.1. GTDB lineage: Bacteria > Pseudomonadota > Gammaproteobacteria > Burkholderiales > Burkholderiaceae_C > Polaromonas. Next base: position 7,048 of record JANNYZ010000043.1, read on the forward strand.
GCAAGACCAGATCAGCAAGCTGATCCACAGCTCCAACTACTACCATGTGCCACTGCAGGAAACGCTGGCCGCCAAGCTCGTCGAGTTGTCGGGATTGGAGAATGTTTTTTTCTGCTCTACAGGGCTGGAAGCCAACGAAGCCGCGTTGAAACTGGCACGCAAGTTTGGCCATGACAAAGGCATTGAACGCCCCGAAGTGGTGGTGTACGAAAAAGCTTTTCATGGCCGTAGCATTGCCACCCTGAGCGCCACCGGCAATCCGAAAGTTCAAGCGGGTTTTGGCCCGCTGGTGGAGGGTTTTATCCGTGTGCCGCTCAACGATATCGAGGCCATCAAAAAAGCCACCATCAACAACCCCAACGTGGTGGCGGTGTTTTTCGAAGCGATTCAAGGCGAAGGCGGCGTGAACCCGATGAGCGACGCCTACATGCGGGACATTCGCCAGCTGTGTGATGAACGCGACTGGCTGCTGATGATTGACGAAGTGCAGTGCGGCATGGGCCGTACCGGCAAGTGGTTTGCACACCAGTGGTCAGGCATCAAGCCTGACGTGATGCCGCTGGCCAAAGGGCTGGGCTCGGGCGTGCCAATTGGCGCGGTGGTGGCTGGACCCAAAGCCGCGCACATCTTTCAGCCAGGCAACCACGGCACGACGTTTGGCGGCAACCCGCTGGCCATGCGAGCCGGCGTTGAGACCATTCGCATCATGGAAGAAGACGGCCTGATTGCCAACGCAGTAACCGTGGGAGACCACCTGAAAGCGGCCTTGACGCGCGAACTGACGGGGGAAAAAGGCGTGAAAGAAATCAGGGGCCGAGGCCTGATGCTCGGAATCGATTTGGCCGTACCTTGCGGCGAAATTCTCAAGCGCGCCGCTGACAATGGGTTGCTGCTGAGCGTGACTGCCGACACCGTGATACGCATGGTGCCTTCCCTCATCATGACGGCGGCTGAGGCCGACGAAGTAGTGGCTATTTTGGTGCCGCTGATCAAGCAATTGCTCAAAGAAAAAAATGCCTAAAGCGATCAAACACTACCTGCAATTCAGTGACCTCGATGCAGCCGAATACGCGTATCTGTTTGAACGCGCAGCCCTGATTAAAAAGAAGTTCAAGGCCTACGAAAAGCACCAGCCGCTCGTAGACCGCACGCTGGTGATGATTTTTGAAAAGGCCTCAACCCGCACCCGCGTGAGCTTTGAGGCGGGCATGTATCAGTTGGGCGGCACGGTGGTCAACCTGACGACTGAGGGCAGCCAGCTCGGCCGCGCCGAGCCGATTGAAGACAGCGCAAAAGTCATCAGCCGCATGGTGGATCTGGTGATGATTCGTACCTACGAGCAAGACAAGATTGACCGCTTTGCCGAGCATTCGCGTGTGCCGGTGATCAACGGCCTGACCAACGAATTTCACCCCTGCCAGATTCTGGCCGACATCTTTACCTACATCGAGCATCGCGGCAGCATCAAGGGCAAAACGGTGGCCTGGATTGGTGACGGCAACAACATGGCCAATACCTGGCTGCAGGCCAGCGAAATTTTAGGCTTCAAGGTGCACCTGAGCACGCCGGGCGGCTATGAAGTAGACCAGTCGCTAGCGGGGATACGCTCAGCTGAAAGCTACAAGGTTTTCAAAGACCCGCATGAGGCCTGTGCAGGTGCAGACCTGGTCACGACTGACGTGTGGACATCCATGGGCTACGAGGCTGAGAACGAAGCCCGCAAAAAGGCATTTGCCCAATGGTGCGTGGACGAAAACATGATGCGCGCCGCCAAGCCCGATGCCCTGTTCATGCACTGCCTGCCCGCGCATCGCGGCGAAGAAGTGTCAGCCGACGTGATTGACGGCCCACAGTCGGTAGTGTGGGACGAAGCTGAGAACCGGATGCATGTGCAGAAGGCGCTGATGGAGTATTTACTGCTAGGAAAACTCGATTGAGTTGAAAGTGACTTCCTTCAAGCCGGGGCCGCATAACCGGCTTTGCCGGGCTGCAGGCGCAGCGGCCCCCTCGGGGCTGGAGCCTGCGGCTCCCAATCTGCCAATGCAGATTGGGACAGGCGACAGAAGCGAAGCCTGCGGCGAGCGGCGGCCTGCAAGGTGCAGAGAGCCACACGCAGTGGGCGAACGTGGGGGTTACCCTCTTCCCACAAACGGCATCTTTGTCGCCATGATGGTCATGAACTGCACGTTGGTTGACAGCGGCAAAGACGCCATGTGGACCACCGCATCAGCCACTTCGGTGGCATCCATCATCGGCTCTATGGCTATGTCTCCGTTGGCCTGCGGCACGCCTTTGGCCATCTTGGCTGCCATCTCCGTCATCGCATTGCCAATGTCAATTTGACCGCAGGCAATGTTGTATTTGCGGCCGTCCAGCGAGATGGATTTGGTCAAGCCGGTAATGGCGTGTTTGGTCGACGTATAGGGTGCTGAATTGGGCCGGGGTGCATGCGCTGAAATCGAACCGTTGTTGATGATGCGGCCACCTTGAGGGCTTTGGTCCTTCATCATTTTGAAGGCGCCCTGTGCGCACAAAAACGACCCCGTCAAATTGGTATTGACCACGTTTTGCCACGTCTCAAAAGCAATGTCTTCAAAGCCAGTGCCAATGCCGCTGATGCCCGCGTTGTTGAAAATCACATCGATGCGGCCAAAGGTGTCCTTGATTTTGACGAACAGTGCGGCGACTGATGCGGGGCTGCTGACATCGGTAGCTACGGCCAGCGCATGGCTGGAAGCCGACTCTTTGACAACCGCCTCCAGCGCATCCGCGCGCCGCCCGGCCAGCACCACGCGGTAGCCGTGTCGCAAAAAAGCCAGCGCCACGGCCTTGCCAATGCCCGAGCCTGCGCCTGTGATGAGGGCGACTTTGGAAGTTGTTGTCATGAAAAGCCTTGAATAAAACGTTGGGGAAAAACCGTCCGGAAAACGCCAGCAAATTGTGCCGCATGGCAGCTCGCAACTATTTTCGCGCCCTGTTGGAAATAACCGACACCGCAGCATTTTCTACGGTGCTACCTTCATGGTCATCTGTTTGCACAGTGTGCCGAGAGCTTCAACCCGATGACCATGACATTCACCCTACAAGACTGCCGCAACCTGGACGCCCAAGATCCGTTAAACGAACTGCGCCAGCAGTTCAGCCTGCCCGATGGCGTGATTTACCTCGATGGCAACTCGCTCGGCGTGCTTCCGGCTACTGCTGCTGGCCGTGTGGCCAATGCCGTCACTCATGAGTGGGGCCAGGGCCTGATCCGGTCCTGGAACAGTGCGGGCTGGTTTGACATGCCGCAGCGCCTGGGCAACAAAATTGCGCAGCTGATTGGCGCAGCGCCTGGTGAAGTGGTGGCCACAGACAGCACGTCGATCAATCTGTTCAAGGTGCTGTCAACCGCGCTCAGCATCGCAACCATCGACACCCCTGAACGCAAGGTACTGGTCAGCGAACGCAGCAACTTTCCGACCGATTTATACATTGCCGAAGCCCTTTGCAAAGAGCGTGGCCTGACACTGCTGCTGGCAGATGCGCAAGACATTCAGGCTGCGTTAACGGCTGACGTGGCCGTGCTGATGCTGACGCATGTCAACTACCGCACAGGTGCCATGCACGACATGCAGGCCGTGACGGCGTCAGCTCATGCCAAAGGCATTTTATGTGTCTGGGACCTGGCGCACAGTGCGGGTGCGGTGCCGGTAGATTTGACGGGTGCTGATGCCGACTTTGCCGTGGGCTGCGGCTACAAGTATTTGAATGGTGGCCCGGGTGCGCCGGCTTTTGTGTGGGTCAACCCCAAGCATGCGGCGCGTGATGTGTGGCAACCGCTGGCGGGATGGTGGGGCCATGCTGCGCCGTTTGCCTTTACGCCTGACTATCAGGCCGCGCCCGGCATCAACCGCTTCCTGTGCGGCTCGCAAGCTGTATTGAGCATGACAGCGCTCGACTGCGGCCTGGACAGCGTGCTGGCGGCTGAGCCACTGGGCGGCATGGCCGCACTGCGTAAAAAATCATTGGCACTGACCGACCTGTTCATTGAGCTGGTGCAAGCCCGCTGCGCCGGCCACGAGCTGGGCTTGGCCACACCGCGCGAACACGCGCAGCGTGGGTCACAGGTTGGCCTGACCAGAACCGAAGGCGCTTACGCGATTGTTCAGGCCTTGGTTGCACGCGGCGTGATTGGCGACTTCAGGGCCGGCGATGGCGGCAGCCATCCAGACATCCTGCGCTTTGGTTTTACACCGCTGTACACCCGCTTTGAAGACGTGTGGAACGCGGTTGAGCATCTGCATGAGGTGCTTGAATCTGGCGAATGGCAACGTCCAGAATTCAATCAAAAAAGCACGGTCACTTAGTATGACACCCGCAGACATCGTCAACAGCGAAAAGGCACAGCTCGACTTCAGCGAGTCGATGACCTATGGCGATTATCTGCACCTGGATGCGCTTTTAGGTGCGCAGCAGCCGCTGTCGCCAGACCATAACGAGATGCTTTTCATCGTCCAGCATCAAACCAGTGAACTCTGGATGAAACTGATGCTGCACGAACTTCGCGCGGCAATCGCCGATGTCGCCAAGGACGAACTCAGCGATGCGTTTAAAAAACTCGCCCGCGTCAGCAAAATCATGGAGCAACTCGTTCACGCCTGGGACGTGCTGGCCACCATGACACCGCCTGAGTACAGCGCCATCCGGCCCTATCTGGCCAACTCCAGTGGCTTTCAAAGCGCGCAGTACCGCTGCATTGAATTTGCACTCGGCAACAAAAACGCCGCCATGCTCAAGCCCCATGCGCACCGGCCAGACTTGCTGGCACAGGTGCAAGCCGCCTACGTTGCACCGTCGCTGTACGACGAAGCGCTGCGGTTACTGGCGCGCAGGGGTTTGGCAATACCTGCCAGCCACCTGGAGCGCGACTGGACGCAAGGCTATGTTGAAAGTGATGCGGTCGAGCAGGCGTGGCTGGTTGCCTACCGCAACCCGAAAATACACTTTGACCTGTATCAGCTGGGTGAAGAGCTCACCGACCTGGAAGACGCCTTCCGGCTCTGGCGTTTTCGCCACGTGACCACGGTCGAACGCGTGATCGGCTTCAAGCGCGGCACCGGCGGGACTGGCGGCGTCAGCTACCTGCGCAAGATGCTCGATGTGGTGCTGTTTCCTGAAATCTGGCAGCTGCGCACGGCGCTGTAGCTGATTTGGGGGCTGAAAGCAAAACGCCTGCAAAGAGCAGGCGTTTTGGTTCGTACAAAGCTGAATTAACGCGATGCAGGGGCGTTGGGGATGATCACCACCGTGTCGCCACCCGTAGCACCACGTTGTCCCGTTGCGCCTGTGCTACCCATACTGCCCGTGCTGCCGGTAGCGCCGGTGTTTCCTGTATTGCCAGTGCTACCTGTGTCACCGGTAGCGCCAGTGGCGCCTGCAGGTCCTGGTACGGCGACCACAGCCGGCGTCGTGACAACGGTTGGACGGTCGCAGGCACTGAGAGACAGTGCGGCAAGCGCGATGAAAGCGACGGGGACGATGTTTGAATATTTCATGAATTCTCCTAGGTGGCGGGTTGATAAAGGACTGCTTCCACAATGGACAGACGTCATGGCAAAACCCCTTCAAATTTCGACATGAGATATTGTTGATTTGAAGCTGCCAAGACAGACGTAGGCGGATTTTTACCCTCTGTGTAAGCCAATCCCTTCAATCTTGTGGAGTGCCCATGGCCTGTTACGGCTGTCAGTGCTGCAAAACAAGGCCCGGGGGACGGTTTGGGGTGGTTTTGACGTCGCCAGCAGCTGTTTTAGTCAATTTCAGGAGTCAAATTGGCCTTCAGGCCAATAAATACGTGCGCAAGCAGCTCCTGATTCAATAGCAAATCAAAACTGCTGCCGATACCCGTAAAGCCACGGCATGTCGAGCAGCCGCTCGCCCATGAGCTTCATGACCACATCACGGCCCCAATGCACGGGCCCGGTCGCATGAAAGACCTGTCCGTTGCGCAGTGCTCTGGCTTGCACCCGGGCGTTGCGTTGCCAGCGCCTGGCGGCATATTGTTGCAAGGCGGCGGGTGCGCTTGTCGCTGTAGCCCCTTTCAGAGCCAAGCCAAGTTCGGCAGCATCCTCAATCGCCATGCCTGCGCCTTGCGCCAGGTAGGGCCGCATCGGGTGCGCCGCATCACCCAGCAAGGCCACCCTGCCCTGCGCATGCTCAGACGCGCCTTGCATCGGGGGCCGATCATGCATAACCCAAAGCCGCCAGTCGGGCACGGCTTGAATCAGGTCTTGCAGCTGAGTGCAACTGTCTTGCAATGCAGCTTTGAGGTCTACCGCGTGGGCGCTGTGATCCCAGTTTTGAAAATCGTCAGGTGGCTCACCATGGACAAACACCACAACATTGAGCCACTCGCCACCCCGAACGGGGTACTGCACGGCGTGCATATTGGGGCCCAGCCAGGCAGTGACGTTGTGCTGACGCAGTCGATGCGGCAGGCTAGCCTGTTCAATCAGGGCGCGGTAAGCCAGGTGACCCGTGCGGCGCGGCGACTCATCGCCCCTCAATATCTGGCGGGTCGGGCTCCAGAGGCCATCAGCACCAATCAAAACATCAGCGTCTGATGCGCCATGATCTGTCTGCACAGAGACCGTTTGCGGTGTTTGCGCAAATCCGTGCACGCCACGGTTCGTATGCAGTACCGCCGCGCCGACTTGCACTGCCTGCAGCAGCAAGCCGTGCAAGTCGGCGCGGTGCAGCGTGACATAGGGCGCGCCATAACGCGCTGCCATGGCGTTGCCCAGCGTCAGTTCGCCCAGTACTCGGCCTGTCACAGTACCCTTTACCTGCAAGCGCTCCGGGCTGTAGCTGCAGGCCCGCAAGGCGTCGAGCAAACCCCAGTCCTGAAGCAGACGCGTGGCGTTGGGGCCGAGCTGGATGCCCGCACCCACTTCGCTGAAGGCGGCTGCTTTTTCAAACAGCTCAACCTGCTGCCCAGAGCGGGACAAAAAAAGAGCCGCCGCCAGTCCGCCTATGCCGCCACCGGCTATCGCTACCTTCATGCTCAAGCGGCCAGCAATTGCCGCAGCACGTAAGGCAAGATACCGCCGCTCTGGTAGTAGTCGACTTCAATCGGCGTGTCGACCCGCAGCGTCACGATGACTTCATCGACTTTGCCGTCAGCATGGGTGATGCGCAGCGTGGCATCGCTTTGCGGTTTGAGTTGCGGGTGCGGAATCACGTCAACCACCTCATTGCCCGTCAAACCCAGCGTTTGCCAAGACTGACCGGCCTTGAATTGCAACGGCAGCACGCCCATGCCGACCAGGTTGCTGCGGTGAATGCGCTCAAAGCTGCGCGCCACCACGGCCTTGATACCCAGAAGCTGCGTCCCCTTGGCGGCCCAGTCGCGAGACGAGCCGGTGCCATACTCTTCGCCCGCAAAAACAACGGTGGGCGTACCTTCGGCGATGTACTTCATGGCCGCGTCGTAGATGAACATCTTTTCCTGATTGGGCTGGAAAAGCGTCACACCGCCCTCCTCGCGTGAGCCCTCAGCATCTGCCGGAATCATCAGGTTTTTAATCCGCACATTGGCAAAGGTGCCGCGCATCATCACGTCATGGTTGCCACGCCGCGCGCCGTAGCTGTTGAAGTCAGCCTTGAGCACACCATGCGCCTGTAACCACTGGCCTGCGGGTGATGACGCTTTGATCGACCCGGCGGGCGAAATATGGTCGGTGGTGATCGAATCACCAAACAGGGCCATGATGCGGGCATTTTTGACGTCAAATTGACCGTTTTCAGCATCATTCAAGCCTTTTGATGAATGGACACGTGCGCGAGCAGCTACGTTTTCCATAGCAAAGTCCTTGAAGAAAGGCGGCTCGGCGATGTAGGTACTGGCAGGCCAGGTGTAGGTGTTGCCCGTGACGCCCTTGATCTTTTCCCACAACTTGCCGGGCTCGCTTTTGACCTTGGCGTAGTTGGCGCGAAAGGCTTTGCCGTTCATCGCAAACTTCATCAACGCGTTGATCTCGTCGGTTGTTGGCCAGATATCGCCCAGGTAAACATCTTTGCCGCCTTTGCCCTTGCCGACAGGTTCTGTCATCAGGTCTCGCATGACGGTGCCGGCAATCGCATAGGCCACCACCAGTGGCGGGCTGGCCAGAAAGTTGGCCTTCAGGTTGGGGTGAATACGCGCTTCAAAGTTGCGGTTGCCCGACAGCACGGCAGCGCACACCAGATCGCTTTTGGTAATGGCTTCATTGATCTCGGGTGTCAGGTCACCCGCATTGCCGATGCAGGTGGTGCAGCCGTAGCCCGCCAAGGCAAAACCAAGCTTTTCCAGATACGGCAACAAGCCTGTCTCGGTTAAATACTCGGTCACGATGCGCGAGCCTGGGGCCAGCGATGTCTTGATGTGCGGCTGTACTTTCAGGCCCGCTTCAACTGCTTTTCTAGCCAGCAAGCCCGCCGCCAGCAGCACGCTGGGGTTGGACGTGTTGGTGCAACTGGTAATCGCGGCAATCAGCACATCACCATTGCCGATGGAAATGCCTGCTGACTTGGATGAAGGAGGCGCAGCACTGGTGTGCGCAGTTGCCAGGGTCGGTCGGCTACCTTCCATTTCTACCACCATCCGCGGCGCGCCGAGGGCGGTCGGCGGTGCAGCAGGCTGAGTGTCAGCCCGGTCGTCGTCAGTGTGGCGCAGGAGGTGCCGCGTGGCCAGCATGGCAGCTGGCTGGTTAAAGCCGTTTTCAGAGTTGGGTTTGCTGAAAAGGGATGCAAATTGCGTCGCCACATTGCCCAGCTCAATCCGGTCTTGCGGCCGCTTGGGGCCAGCCAGGCTGGGCGTCACATCACCCAGATCAAGCTGTACGACCTGCGAATAATCAATGTCCCCCGCCTTGGCAACGCCAAATAAACCCTGCGCCCTGAAGTAAGCCGCAAATGCTTCAATCTCGGCCTTGGTGCGGCCGGTGCCTTCAAAGTACTCCATGGTTTTTTCATCGACCGGAAAGAAGCCCATCGTGGCGCCATATTCAGGCGCCATATTGCCAATGGTGGCGCGGTCTGGCAGGCTGAGGGTGCGTGTGCCTTCACCAAAAAACTCGACAAACTTGCCCACGACTTTTTCTTTGCGCAACTGCTCGGTGACGCGCAGCACCAGGTCAGTGGCTGTCACGCCTTCACGCAGCTTGCCGGTCAGCTCAAAGCCCACCACGTCGGGCGTTAAAAAATACACCGGCTGACCCAGCATGGCAGCTTCGGCCTCAATGCCGCCCACGCCCCAGGCCACCACCCCAATACCGTTGATCATGGTGGTGTGGCTGTCGGTGCCAACCAGTGAGTCGGGGTAGTACACATCAGCAGCGGTCTTGTGAACACCGCGCGCCAAGTATTCGAGGTTGACTTGATGCACGATGCCAAAGCCGGGAGGCACCACGCCAAAGGTGTCAAACGCCTGCATGCCCCATTTCATGAACTCGTAACGTTCGTTGTTGCGCTGAAATTCCAGCTTCATGTTCAGGTCAAGGGAGTTCTTTTTTCCGTAGTGGTCCACCATGATGGAATGGTCAACCACCAGGTCCACCGGCACCAGCGGCTCAATGCGTTTGGGGTCTTTGCCCAGCTTGACAGCCACGCTGCGCATGGCGGCCAGGTCAGCCAATAGAGGCACACCGGTGAAATCTTGCAGCACCACACGCGACACCACAAACGGAATCTCTTGCGTGCGGCTGGCGTTGGGTTGCCAGTTGGCCAGCTCGGCAACGTGCTGGGCAGTCACCCGCTTGCCGTCGCAGTTACGCAAGACGGATTCCAGCACGATACGCAGTGACACCGGCAGGCGGTTGACGCCCGGAAACTGTTTGGCCAGCGCAGGAAGCGAGTAAAACTTGCCGGACTTGCCAGAGGCCGTCTTGAAGCTTTTCAGGGTACTCGTAAAAGTAGTTTCTATTGGGGCAGGTCGAACCATAGCAGTAACTCCTTGGCATGATGCAATAAGTCACATTCTGTCAGGCGCTGGCCCATCATGCAGAATTTGTAGTTGCTGGCTGACAGGACGGCTGGTTGATTTCTGATGCCTTTATGACGGCTGGCTTTTTACAGTGAATGTTTTAGACATCATTGAAGGAATATCCATGAGCCAGCCAAACGACGAACATACCCTGTGGACTTTGATCAAGGACATCAAATTTGGCATGCTGACGCACCGTCACGCTGACGGCCACCTGCACAGCACCCCGCTGACAACGCAAAACAAGGCGGACGACGAGGGCACGGCACTGTACTTTTTCATCTCGCGCAAAAGCGAAATCGCCACCTGCGTTACCAGCGACGCCAATGTTAATGTGGCCTACGCCCATCCCGGTGATGACCGGTACGTCTCCGTATCAGGCAAAGGTGCGATCATTGAAGACCAGACTAAAAAAGATTACTTGTTCACATCGTTCGCGAAGGCCTGGTTTCCGGGAGGCCCCACCGACCCAGACCTTGCCCTGCTGAAAGTCAGCATCGGACATGCTGAATACTGGAACGTGAAAGAAAGCAAGATGATGCAACTCGCCAAGATGGCGCAAGCCGTTATCACGGGCGAGCCGCCTGAAAAGCTGGGCGAACACAAAGAATTGAACTTGTCCTGAAGCACGCGACAACCCATGCCGTTTATTGCATTCAACAAAGCGTTTGACCCCGCAGAACCGGATGATTTGCGCATCAATACTGCAGCAGTTCTGTACGTTGAAGCATCTCGTCCCGATCTGCTGGGCCAGACCACGATTCATTTGCTTGGTCAGGGCATCAACGTCAACGCAGTGACGGAGTCGACAGGCACTGTTGTCAGTGAAATCGGTGGTCTGGTCGCTGCAACACGGCACTACCTGGCACCGCCACCAGAAGGCGGGGCCAGTACGGTGTACATCTGCCCCGCCAATGTGAGTTACGTTCGCCCCAACCTGCCATCAGCACCTGACTTTTGGGTGCTGCGGTTTGTGGATGGCTCGGAACTGCGGGTATTGCACCCATTACCGCAGGGGCTTTAGCTCAGGTGTCTGGCCGTCCGGTAACGGATATTGGTCAACATTGAGCGACATGCTCACGAGCGTGTAGTAGCTCATGGTACCCATCAGGTCTACTACACCTGCCTCTCCAAAGTACTGAACAGCGGCCAGGTAAGTTGCATCAGTGACAACACGGGTTTGCAGCAGTTCATCGCAAAACCCGTGCACCGCTGCAACATCAGCAGCCAGATCCTGGGGGCTTTGGCCGGTGGCGACGGCTTGGATCAAGGCCTCGTCCAAACCCGCCTCACGTGCAATGCGCCGGTGTGCCCACCAGACAAACTGGCAAGTCCAAAAGCGCGCGACCAGCAAAATCGCCAGCTCATTGAGTGCCAGCGGCAGTGACGAACTAAAGCGCGTGTGCGCACCAAACTGCTGAGCCAGGTTACCCAGCTCAGGGCTGCGCAGCAACACGTTGTACGGCCCCTGCATGGACCCGCGCTGACCAGACATCACGCTTTCAACCATCTTTAGTTGTGCGGGGCTCAATGTTTCCCAGGTCAAGGGCTTGAAGCGGTTGCCGCGCATGTTGAGCGGTGCCTTGGCGGCTGTTTTAGGGGTGTCCTGCATCACGGCCTCGTCGGTGGTGCTAGAAAGGTTTATCGCCACGCAGCGTGATGCGCTGCATTACCCGGCGAAAGCCATGATAGTCATTTACCGGGTTGTGCTGCACGCAGCGGTTGTCCCAAAACGCAATAGTGTTGGACTCCCAGACAAAGCGGCAGGTAAATTCTGGTTTGACCTGGTGCTCGAACAAAAACCTCAACAACGGCCCGCTTTCTTCGTCCGTCATACCCTTGATGCCAGCGGTATGCGCCACGTTGACGTACAGGGCTTTGCGACCGGTTTCAGGATGGGTACGCACCACAGGGTGCTCCGCTCGCAACTCTTGCGGCGTAGCGTCTTTGCCATCGGTCTTGATACGGTCTTCACGCGTTTTAGACACATCAGCTTTGGCGGAACTGCTGATGCCAGTCAAGCCATTGAGCAAACCTTGCATCGTCAGTGACAACGCCTCATAAGCTGCATATTGACTGGCAAACAGAGTGTCGCCACCATAAGGAGGCACTTCCCGCGACAGCAGCATCGACCCCATGGGAGGCATGTCAAGGTAGGTGGTGTCTGAATGCCAGATGCCGCCAAAATTCACTTTTTCATGCGCCAGTTTTTTCACTTCAATGATGTGTGGGAATCCTTCAAGCCCTTTGACGAAGGGATATTCAACAGGTTCGCCCACAGCATATGCAAAATTTAAAAATTGCTGCGGCGTTAAATTCTGGTTGCGCAAAAAGATGACCTGATGGTCCAGAAACACCTGGCGCATCTCAAGAGCCAACTGGCCGGACACACCACCACTCAGATCAACCCCTGAAATTTCAGCACCCAGCGCGCCGGCAATTTGTTTGATTTTCATGTGGTGACCCCTTTCAGTCTGCAGTTGCACCAGAGCTTTTAACCACCGCAGCCCACTTCAAAATATCGGCACGCAAGATGGCCGTGAATTCTTGCGGTGTTGTTTCATAAGGCTCGGCGCCCAATACCGCAAACTTGTCCATCGTGTCTTTGTCTTGCAGAATTTTGTTGATCTCCGCATTGATCTGCCGCACGATAGTCGGTGGCGTGCCTTTGGGCGCAAACAGGCCAAACCACGGGTTGATCACAAAGCCGGGGTAGCCCGATTCAGCAATTGTCGGAATGTCTTTAAAGGCCTGCGCCCGCTTGGAGCCCGTCACCCCGAGCCCTTTGACCGTACCCGCCCGAATATGCTGCGCAATCGACGGCAAGCTGGTGAAGACCAGTTGAGTTTGCCCGGCAATCAAATCCGTCAGCGCCGGTGCTGCGCCCTTGTACGGTACGTGCAGCATTTTGGTCTGGCTGGTGGTGCTGAACATTTCACCCAGCAAATGATTGACAGAGCCGTTGCCAGCCGAGCCAAAAGACACCGGGTTTTTAGCCGCATAAGCTGCCAGCTCTTTCATGTTGCTGACCGGCAGCGCAGCGGTCGCAGCAGCCACAAAGGGCACGTTGGCGAGCGTTGCCACAGCAACAAAGTCAGCTTCGGGGTCAAAAGGCAGCTTTTTATAAATGCTGACATTGATGGCATGCGAGCCCACATACGACATCAGCAGCGTGTAGCCATCGGCTGGCGCTTTGGCGACCACGTCCATACCAATGTTTCCGCCCGCGCCCGCACGGTTTTCAATCACCACCGCCTGGCCCCATTTTTCAGACAGCTTTTGCCCGACGATACGAGCCAGCGCATCGGACGCACCACCCGGCGTTTGGGGCACAACGATGCGAACCGGTTTGGTCGGGAACGCCTGAGCAAAACCAGTTGAATGCGGCATGACGGCGGCTATTGTCAGCAAGGCGCTGCCTGCGATTAATTTGAATTTCATTTTTGTCTCCTATGTGTACTTATTAAAACACTCTAAATCAATACATCAAAGTCACGACATTTTGTTGGCCTGGACAAGCACATCGTTGGACGCAACAGAAAATACCGCAACGCCGCACGCAGTGCGCCGGCACCCATAAAAAAAGCGACCTAAAGGTCGCCTTTTTATCGTCTATGACTTTGAAGTCAGGCTGGTACAGCAGCTTTCACTGTATCGGCCATGTCCGTATAGTCCTTGACCTTGTCAAAGTTCAGATACTGATAAATCTGGTCGCTAGATGCCGTCAGCACGCCCATGTCAGCCATGTACTCTGCCTTGGTCGGGATGCGGCCCAGCTTGGAGCAAATCGCTGCCAATTCGGCTGAACCCAGGTACACGTTGGAGTTTTTGCCAAGGCGGTTGGGGAAATTGCGGGTAGATGTTGAGAACACCGTCGCGCCTTCTTTGACCTGCGCCTGGTTGCCCATGCACAGGCTGCAACCTGGCATTTCCATGCGCGCACCGGCACTACCCAGCACACCGTAATGGCCTTCTTCGGTCAGTTGCTTGGCGTCCATCTTGGTAGGTGGTGCCATCCACAGCTTGACCGGAATGTCGCGCTTGTTTTCCAGCAGTTTTGAAGCTGCGCGGAAGTGGCCGATATTGGTCATGCAACTGCCGATGAAGACTTCGTCAATCTTGCTGCCTGCCACATCGCTCAATGTTTTTACATCGTCCGGGTCGTTCGGGCAGGCCACGATCGGCTCGTGGATGTCAGCCAGGTCAATCTCGATGACGGCGGCGTATTCAGCATCGGCATCGCCTTTGAGCAATTGCGGGTCGGCCAGCCAGGCTTCCATCGCGGCGATGCGACGCTTGATGGTACGCACGTCTGAATAGCCCGTAGCAATCATCCACTTGAGCATGGTGATGTTGCTGTTGATGTACTCAATGATCGGCTCTTTGTTCAGGTGCACGGTGCAGCCCCCGGCTGAACGTTCGGCCGAAGCGTCGCTAAGCTCAAACGCTTGCTCAACTTTCAGGTCTGGCAAGCCTTCAATCTCCAGAATACGGCCCGAGAAGATGTTGACCTTGCCCTGCTTGGCGACCGTCAATAAACCGGCCTTGATGGCGTACAACGGAATGGCGTTGACCAAATCGCGCAGCGTGATGCCGGGCTGCATCTCGCCTTTGAAGCGCACCAGCACGGACTCAGGCATGTCCAGTGGCATGACTCCCGTTGCCGCGCCGAAGGCCACCAGGCCAGAGCCTGCGGGGAAGCTGATGCCAATCGGGAAACGTGTGTGGCTGTCGCCGCCTGTGCCGACGGTGTCCGGCAACAGCATGCGGTTGAGCCAGCTGTGAATGATGCCGTCACCCGGGCGCAACGGAATGCCGCCGCGTGTGCTCATGAACTCGGGCAACTCGTGGTGCATCTTCACGTCAACTGGCTTGGGGTACGCGGCTGTGTGGCAGAAAGACTGCATGACCAGGTCAGCGCTAAAGCC
>JANNYZ010000044.1:0-1966 GCA_031410335.1 Polaromonas sp.
GCAAGCTGCTGCCTTCTTTGTGCGCTTTTTTGGCGATGGATGCAGCTTTGTCATAACCAATATGCGGGTTCAGTGCTGTCACCAGCATCAGGGAGCTACCTAACAGCTCTGCAATGCGCTCGCGATTCGGCTCAATGCCCACGGCACAGTGATCATTAAAACTATTCATGCCATCAGCCAGCAGCCGCACGCTTTGCAAAAAGTTATGCGCAATCAGGGGTCTGAACACATTGAGTTCAAAATTGCCTGAGGCACCGCCAAAATTGATGGCCACATCATTGCCAAACACCTGCGCACACAGCATGGTCAGCGCCTCGCTTTGCGTCGGGTTGACCTTGCCCGGCATGATGGACGAGCCGGGCTCGTTTTCAGGAATGCTTAACTCGCCTATGCCGCTGCGCGGGCCACTGGCCAGCCAGCGAATGTCGTTGGCAATTTTCATCAGACTGGCGGCCAGGCCTTTCAGCGCGCCATGGGCATGGACCAGCGCGTCGCAGGAGGCGAGCGCTTCAAATTTGTTGGGTGATGTGATGAAAGGCAGCGCCGTTAAATCAGCCAACTCTGCGGCCACCGCCACGGCATAGCCTTTGGGCGCGTTCAAGCCCGTTCCCACGGCTGTGCCGCCCAGGGCCAGTTCGTACAAATGGGGCAGCGCCGCGTGAATGTGCTTTTCAGCATGCTCCAGCTGGGCCACGTAGCCTGAAAATTCTTGCCCCAGCGTGAGCGGTGTGGCGTCTTGCAAATGGGTACGGCCAATTTTGACGATGCTGTCAAAGTCTTGCGCCTTTTGGTGAAGCGTGACCCGAAGCTTTTCAATCGCAGGCAACAGCTTTTCAGTGATGCCGACGACTGCTGCAATATGCATAGCAGTCGGAAACACGTCATTTGACGACTGGCTGCGGTTCACGTCATCGTTTGGGTGCACCAGGCGCCCTTCCCCGCGCTGCCCGTTCAGCCATTCACTGGCGCGGTTGGCCAGTACTTCGTTGACGTTCATATTGCTTTGCGTTCCTGAGCCGGTTTGCCATACCACCAGCGGGAATTCATCGGCGTGCTGCCCCGCCATCACCTCGTCAGCGGCAGCCACGATGGCGTTGGTGATGGCTTCGGTCTGCAGGCCCAGCGCGTGGTTGACGATGCTGGACGAACGCTTGACTTGCGCCAGCGCACGGATGATCTCTCGCGGCATCAGTTCGCCCGAAATATCGAAGTTTTGCAGCGACCGCTGGGTTTGCGCGCCCCACAGCTTGTCGGCAGGTACCTGTATGGGCCCAAAGGTGTCGTGTTCCAGGCGGGTGTGAATCATGGCGCTTACCTGTCAAAATAGCGAGTTGGTCAACACCCCTTATCCCACGAATCACGCCCCATGACA
Organism: Polaromonas sp.; assembly: GCA_031410335.1. GTDB lineage: Bacteria > Pseudomonadota > Gammaproteobacteria > Burkholderiales > Burkholderiaceae_C > Polaromonas. The sequence goes on from JANNYZ010000044.1 coordinate 1,373, forward strand.
ATCACCACCACCACCACAATCCGCCAAGCCGACCTTATCGAGTCCATTGCCGCCGCCCTGCAATACATCAGCTACTACCACCCAGCCGACTACATTGCCCACCTGGCGCGCGCCTACGAGGCCGAGCAGAGCCCGGCCGCCAAAGACGCGATTGCGCAGATTTTGACCAACAGCAAAATGAGCGCCACTGGCCAGCGGCCAATTTGCCAGGACACCGGCATCGTGAATGTGTTTTTGAAAATCGGCATGGACGTGCGCTGGGAAGGCTTTACCGGGTCAGTGGACGATGCTGTGAATGAAGGCGTGCGCCGTGGCTACAACCACCCTGACAACACCCTGCGCGCGTCGGTGGTGGCTGACCCGCAATTCGACCGCAAAAACACCAAAGACAACACACCCGCCGTGATCAATATCGAGCTGGTCACAGGCAACACGGTTGAAGTAACGGTAGCGGCCAAAGGCGGCGGCAGTGAAAACAAAAGCAAGCTGGCCATGCTGAACCCCGGCGACAGCATTGTGGACTGGGTACTGAAGACCGTGCCCACCATGGGCGCAGGCTGGTGCCCGCCCGGCATGCTGGGCATCGGCATTGGC
>JANNYZ010000045.1:0-23730 GCA_031410335.1 Polaromonas sp.
CATGAACCTGCTGGCCTCCCTGCGCTATCTTGCGGCTCTTGACGAGCACAAGCACTTTGGCCGTGCAGCCGCCGCTTGCCATATCACACAGCCCGCGCTGTCTAACGCACTGCGGGCGCTTGAAGAAGAATTCGGTACCGCTATCGTCAAGCGTGGCCGGTCTTTTGGCGGCTTCACGGCTGAAGGTGAACGGGTGCTGGCCAGCGCGCAGCGCATGCTGCACGAGCGCGAGCTGCTGCAGCAAGACCTCAACAGCGTTGCTGGCAAACCCCAAGGCGTGTTAACCATTGGTGCCGTGCCCACGGCTATACCGGTGGCGGCCCGATTCTCGGCCATGCTGCACCTTCGCCACCCGGGTATTTCGCCGGTGGTACGTTCCATGAGCTCTGCTGAACTTGAAAACGGCCTGGAAACCCTGACGCTCGACATGGGGCTTGGCTACACCGATCGACTGGCCCGCTACAGCCCGCGCCTGCGCCATGTGCCCCAGTACACCGAGCATTATTTTCTGGTACGCAAAGCCGGGCAGGCGCATTCGGAACACATGCAGATCGGCCCCAAAATCACCTGGGCTGAGGCTGCCAGGCTGCCGCTGTGCTTGCTGACCCGTGAGATGTACAACCGCACCATTGTGGACAAGGCGTTTGTCGAAGCAGGCACGCCGGTCAAGGCGGTGATTGAAACCAACTCCATCTTGACCCTGGCTTTGAGCGTGGCCGTGGGTGATGTGTGCAGCGTGTTGCCCGGCGCGCTAATAGGTGCCGTGCGCGGCTACCGCGAACTCGAGGCGCTACCCCTGGTCAGCCCCGATGTGCGAACCGCCATTGGCTTCATGATTCAGGGCGGTGATCGCACATCCCGCACACTGGACGCAGCCCTGACCATGGCGCAGGACGCGGCCTGGTTGCGTCACGCTGCTGCACACAGCGGCTTGCTGGTGGTTTGACGCTGTTGGTTTGGGGCGGGCTTGGTCAAGCAAGGGCCACGGATCTGGCTTTGCCAGTCCGTAGGCGCAGCGGCCCCCGCGGGGGGCAGCGGCCACACGCAGTGGGCAAGCGTGGGGGTCCTGATAAACCCGGGCATTTATTTTTTGAATCGTGACATGTCCCGATTCAATTTGACCCACCATTGCCGTTGCCTGACACTCCGCGCAGCTTGTGAAGCTGCAAACCGATAAAACGGAATAACTACACGGAGATACGCATGTCAGGAATCCTCGATAAAGAACGCATCATTGCCGGGCCGGGCTTTAACCGCTGGCTGGTACCCCCCGCTGCGCTGGCCATCCATTTGTGTATTGGCATGGCTTACGGTTTTTCAGTTTTCTGGTTGCCTTTATCGAAAGCGCTGGGCATCAAGGAAGCCATCAAATGCGCGCCCGATGTCGGTTTTTTGGGTCAGCTCTTCACGACCAGTTGCGACTGGCAAATCTCGACTCTGGGCTGGATGTACACGCTATTTTTTGTGCTCTTGGGCTCGTCTGCCGCCACCTGGGGCGGCTGGCTCGAGCGTTCAGGTCCGCGCAAGGCGGGCGTTGTGTCTGCCTGCTGCTGGTGCGGTGGCATGCTCATTTCAGCCTTGGGCATTTACCTGCACCAGTTCTGGCTGATGATTCTGGGCTCCGGCGTGATTGGCGGCATTGGTCTTGGGCTCGGCTACATCTCGCCCGTGTCAACGCTGATCAAGTGGTTTCCTGACCGCCGCGGCATGGCAACCGGCATGGCCATCATGGGTTTTGGTGGCGGCGCGATGATCGGTTCGCCCCTGGCCGCTGACCTGATGAAATACTTTGCAACGCCTACCACTGTGGGCGTGGCACAAACTTTTGTAGTCATGGCGCTGGTTTATTTTGTTTTCATGATGGCAGGTGCGTTTGGCTACCGCGTACCAGAAACCGGCTGGAAGCCTGCAGGATGGCCACCTCCACTCGCGCAGGTCAGCAACACCATGATCACCCAAAAGCACGTGCACGTCAGCAAAGTGTGGGGAATTCCGCAGTTCTGGCTGATCTGGATGGTGCTTTGCATGAACGTGTCAGCCGGTATCGGCGTGATTGGCATGGCCTCGCCGATGTTGCAGGAAGTGTTCGGTGGTTCACTGATTGGTGTGGCCAAGAAGTTTGGAGAACTGGACAAGAGCCAATTGGCTGCCATTGCAACCGTTGCCGCTGGCTTTACCGCGCTGCTGAGCCTGTTCAACATTGGTGGCCGCTTCTTCTGGGCCAGCCTGTCTGACAAGCTGGGACGCAAGATGACCTACATCGTGTTTTTCGTACTCGGCGGTTTGATGTACGCCAGCGTACCCGGCAGTGCGGGTGCCGGTTCCATCGTGTTGTTTGTCGGTGCCTTCTGCGTCATTTTGAGCATGTATGGCGGCGGCTTTGCTACTGTGCCGGCATATTTGGCCGACATCTTTGGTACGCAAATGGTCGGTGCCATTCATGGCCGCTTGCTGACGGCCTGGGCAACAGCCGGTGTGCTGGGCCCGGTGGTGGTGAATTACATGCGTGAATACCAGCTGGGTCTTGGCATTCCGCGTGAGCAGGTCTATAACCAGACCATGTACATCCTGGTGGGCATGCTGGTCGTGGGTTTGATCTGTAACCTGCTGGTCAAACCACTCGATGCCAAATGGTTCATGACCGATATTGAATTGGCAACCGAGAAGAAGCTGGCTCACGAAAAAATGGCTGCATCGGAAGTCGGCAGCAGCACGGACACATCTACCGTCAGCCCGGCGCTGGTGGCCTTTGCCTGGGCTGCGGTGGGTATTCCGCTGGCCTGGGGCGTGTACCGCACCTTGCAGAGCGTTGCCAAATTTTTTGCCTGAACACTCACTGACTATTTTTAATTCGACATGAATCATCCTGCCCCGCTCCATGAAGTCAAAGCCGTGGCCATTGCCACGGTGGACGATTTGCGCGAAAGAATTCGCCGCAAAAGCAAACTCAAGGGCAGGCAGGCTGACGATGTGTCGATTGAAGAGGTGCGTGCGTTGCTCGGCAGCAAACCAGCCGCTGGCCACAGGCGTGATTTGCTGATTGAGCACCTGCACAAGCTCAATGACGCTTACCGCTGCCTGCACGACCGGCACCTGGTGGCTTTGGCCAAAGAGATGAACATTCCGATGGCCGAGGTGTATGAGGTGGCCACGTTTTATCACCACTTTGAGGTGGTTCGCGGGGATGAAAAAGCGCCTGGCCTGACGGTGCGTGTGTGTGATGGTCTAGCGTGTGAGCTGGCTGGCGCACAGGACTTGCTGGCCAGATTGCCTGCGCTGTTAGGCAGCCAGGACGTTCGCGTCATTGCTGCGCCGTGCATTGGCCGTTGTGAACAAGCACCCGCAGCAGTGGTGCATCAGTGTCCAGTGCCTTTTGCGACGCCAGAAGCGGTTTTTCAGGTAATAAATAACGGTCTAACCCAGGAATCACGTGCGCAAGAAGCTACTGATTTTGTAGCGCATGAGTTTGCTGAAAAAAGCATTTCTGTGCCCGCCAACGGTACGACGCCAGGCCAAACCACCTACGAGATGTACCGTGCAAGCGGTGGCTACGCGTTGGCAGCCAGCATCGTCAACGGTGAAGACGATCTTGAACGCATTATCAAGTCGATGGAAGATTCAGGCCTGCGCGGCTTGGGTGGTGCAGGCTTTCCCGCCGGGCGGAAGTGGCGAATTGTGCGCGACCAACCTTCACCGCGCGTGATGGCCGTCAACATCGACGAAGGCGAGCCCGGCACCTTTAAAGACCGTACGTATCTGGAGCGTGACCCGCACCGCTTCCTCGAAGGCTTGCTGATTGCCGCACAGGTGGTGGGCATCGATGCCTGCTACATCTACTTGAGAGATGAATACCACGGGTGCCGGGAGATGCTGGAGACCGAGATAGCCAAGTTGCAGGCCAATCCGCCGTGTCATTTGCCACTGATTGAACTGAGGCGCGGCGCGGGCGCCTACATTTGCGGTGAAGAGTCCGCCATGATTGAAAGCATTGAGGGCAAGCGCGGTGAGCCGCGCATGCGCCCGCCTTACATCGCAGAGGTGGGCCTGTTTGGCAGGCCCACGCTGGAGCACAACTTCGAAACCCTGTATTGGGTGCGCGACATCATCGAAAAAGGTGCGCAGTGGTTCTCAAGCTTTGGCCGCAATGGTCGCAAAGGCCTGAGGAGCTTTAGCGTGAGCGGCCGGGTGAAAAGCCCGGGCGTCAAATTGGCACCTGCTGGCATCACTGTGCAGGAATTGATTGACGAGTATTGCGGTGGCATGGCGGACGGCCATACTTTTTACGCCTATTTGCCAGGCGGTGCGTCGGGCGGGATTTTGCCCGCTAGCCTGAACGCAATACCCTTGGACTTTGACACGCTTCAGCCGTACGGCTGTTTCATCGGTTCAGCGGCTGTCATCATCCTGGGACACCAGGACAAAGCACGCGATGCGGCGCTCAATGTGATGAAGTTCTTTGAGCATGAAAGCTGCGGCCAGTGCACGCCCTGCCGTGTTGGCACCGCTAAAGCCGTCAAGCTGATGCAGGCACCAGTATGGGACGCGCAAACGCTGGAAGACCTGGCTGACGTCATGGGCGATGCTTCTATTTGCGGCTTGGGTCAGGCTGCGCCGAATCCGATTCGCAGCATTCAAAAATACTTTGGCCCGGAAGTTGGAGTTGCAGCATGAACGCCCCCACAAAATTGATCGAAGTGCTTCCACAAACGGTTGAGTTCAAGCTGGACGGCAACACCATCCATGCCTATGAAGGCGAAACCATCCTCAAGGCTGCCAAGCGCCACGGCATTGACATTCCGCATCTTTGTTACAAAGATGGCTACCGGGCCGATGGCAATTGCCGCGCGTGCGTGGTGGAGGTGAAGGGCGAACGCGTGTTGGCTCCCAGTTGCTGCCGCAGTGCCAAGGCCGGCATGGAAGTGCAGGCCAATAGCCCGCGTGCCATCAAGAGCCAGAAGATGGTGGTGGAAATGCTGCTGTCAGACATGCCTGATGTGGGCTACAAGTGGAATGACGCAGATGGCGCTGATAAAGATTCAGGCCAGCATGGCGAACTCAGCGAGTGGGCGGCGCGTCTGGATGTGACTGCGCGCCCCGAGCTGAAAGCCCTGCGCCGCGAACAACCTAAGGCTGATATGTCGCACCCGGCCATGGCTGTCAATCTGGATGCCTGCATTCAGTGCAACCGCTGCGTGCGCGCCTGCCGCGAAGAGCAGGTCAATGACGTGATTGGCTACGCCATGCGCGGCGCGCACAGTGAAATTGTGTTTGACCTGAACGATGCCATGGGTGACAGCACCTGCGTGGCGTGCGGTGAATGCGTGCAGGCCTGCCCTACCGGGGCGCTGATGCCCAAGACGCAAATCGGCACGCAAGTTGTCGATAAAAAAGTTGATTCCGTTTGCCCTTTTTGCGGCGTCGGTTGCCTGCTGACCTACAACGTCAAGGACAACGCGATCGTGAGTGTGGATGGCCGTGATGGCCCGGCCAATCACAGCCGTCTGTGTGTCAAGGGGCGTTTTGGTTTTGACTATGCGGCCAGCCCGCAACGCCTGACCAAGCCCCTGATACGCAAAGCCGGGGTGGCCAAAGACCCGGCGCTGCTGGAAAAGTTAAACCGTAATAGTGCCGACTGGTCAGATGTGTTTCGTGAAGCCAGCTGGGAAGAAGCGTTGAACCTGAGCGGCAGCGCCCTCAAAAATTTACGCGACACGCAAGGTAAAAAATCACTCGCAGGTTTTGGTTCGGCCAAAGGCAGCAACGAAGAAGCGTATTTGTTTCAAAAGCTGGTACGTATTGGCTTTGGCAGCAACAACGTCGACCACTGCACGCGCTTGTGTCATGCGTCCAGTGTGGCGGCGTTACTTGAAGGCGTGGGCTCTGGCGCAGTGAGCAACCAGGTCAATGATGTCGAGCATTCAGATTTGATCTTCGTGATTGGCTCCAATCCAACAGCCAATCATCCGGTAGCCGCGACGTGGATGAAAAATGCCGTCAAGCGTGGTGCAAAAATTGTGCTCGCCGACCCGCGCGTCACGGACATTGGCAAGCACGCCTGGCGTACCTTGCAGTTCAAGGCGGACACCGACGTGGCCATGCTCAATGCCTTGATTCACACCGTGATTGAAGAAGGCTTGACGGACGCTGAGTTCATTCGTGACCGGGCGAGCAACTTTGAAGCGCTGCGTGAAAACGTGAAGGCCTACAGCCCCGAAGCCATGGCACCGATTTGCGGGATTCCAGCCCAAACGTTGCGCGAAGTCGCGCGTGAGTTTGCCAAAGCCAAAGGTGCGATGATTTTGTGGGGCATGGGCATCAGCCAGCATGTGCACGGCACTGACAATGCGCGGTGCCTGATTGCACTGGTCACCGTGACGGGCCAGATTGGCAAGCCCGGCTCCGGCCTGCACCCTTTGCGCGGGCAGAACAACGTTCAGGGTGCTAGCGATGCTGGCTTGATCCCGATGATGTTTCCCAACTACCAGCGGGTGGACAACAAGGCCAATCACGACTGGTTTGAGAATTTCTGGAACGTCAAGCTTGATGACAAGCCCGGTTACACCGTGGTCGAGATCATGCACAAGGCACTCGCGCCCGACAGCGATCCGCACAAGATTCGCGGCATGTACGTGATGGGTGAAAACCCCGCCATGAGTGACCCTGACCTGAACCATGCGCGCCATGCGCTTGCCAGTCTGGAGCACCTGGTTGTGCAAGATATTTTCATGACCGAAACCGCTTGGCTGGCCGATGTGGTGCTGCCCGCCACGGCCTGGCCCGAGAAGACCGGCACCGTCAGCAATACCGACCGCATGGTGCAGTTGGGTAAGCAGGCGATCGAGCCGCCCGGTGATGCGAAGCCGGATTTGTGGATCATTCAACAACTGGCCAACCGCCTGGGTTGTGGATGGGATTACAAGGGTGAGCATTCGGGCGTTGCTGCCGTGTATGACGAAATGCGTCAGGCCATGCACGCTGCAATCAGTGGCATCACCTGGGAGCGCCTGGAGCGTGAATCCAGCGTAACCTACCCTTGCCTGAGCGACGAAGACCCAGGTTCACCCACAGTGTTTATTGACAAGTTTCCAACGCCAGATGGCCGCGTCAAGCTCGTGCCGGCAGACATCATTCCTGCCAATGAACGGCCAGACTCAGATTATCCGTTCGTCCTGATTACTGGCCGCCAGCTTGAGCACTGGCATACCGGCAGCATGACGCGGCGTGCGACAGTACTGGACGCGATTGAGCCGATGGCTACCGCCTCGATGTGTGGGGCTGACCTGGCCGAGATGGGCCTTAGTGCAGGTGATGTGATTACGGTGCAGTCACGCCGTGGCGAGGTGGCCATCCACGTGCGCCGTGATGATGGCACGCCGCAGGGGGCGGTGTTCATGCCGTTTGCGTATTACGAGGCAGCAGCCAATTTGATGACCAATGCAGCGCTTGATCCCTTTGGCAAGATTCCTGAATTCAAGTATTGCGCTGTGGCGATTCGCAGGGGTGGCCAGCCAGCCGCGGTGTCGGGATATGGCACGGCGGCTTTTGCAAACGAGTGAAAACGTGGCCTTCAGGCTTGCCGCCTTACACTTTGGGCATGTCTGACTTTTTGATTCAATCGCCTGACAACGGTGATGCCGTCATCCGGCCGTGTCTGAACGTAGCTGTAGTCATGTTGCGCGAAAGTATTGAGAACCGGTGGCAACCTTGGCGTTGGTCACTGGGCGACGTTGTGCCGCACGAAGACGGCTTTGGAGCTACGCCGCGCCTGCTGATAAAAAGTGACGCTGAAGAGCGCTGGCTGCATCCGGGCTTCAAAGTCGAATTGCATATCGGTGATGCCGAAGGGTACTACCTGAACGTCACCACAGCGCATCCCTGTTTTTGGGTCGTTTGGCGCATACAGGACGTGGCCGGGCTAGCCGACAAGATTGCCGTTCCTCAAATCGTGACATTGAGCTATCACGATGCCGGGCGCTGGCTGGATGCACAGGAGACAGTGGAGCAGGTGCCAGCACCAATGGGCGTTGTGCAGTGGATGCAAGACTTTGTCGACCAGCATCATGTGCTGGAGGCCAAACGCCGCCAGCGTCCCCAAAGCTTCAAGACACTGCAGGACCGGTTTGGCAACCCCGCGCGGGTGAGTACCGACAAGACGTTTGGTGGAGGTGCGCCTCGTGGCTGACGAGCAAAGCGGATTTTTGGGTCGTTGGGCGCGCCGCAAGACGGATGTGCTTCAGGGAAAGGCTGTTCAGGAGCCGGTCGTTATTGCCAAATCGGCACCGCCTCAGCCCGTTGTAAGCGAGGTCGACCCCAACTCTCCGCAGTCAGGCGAAAAGCCGCCTGAATTGTCGCTTGAGGACGTCAAGCTGCTCACCAAAGACTCTGACTTCAAGCCCTTCATGGCGCACAACGTAGGTTCGGACGTTCGTAACGCGGCCATGAAAAAACTATTTGCCGACCCGCACTTCAATGTGATGGACGGCCTGGACATTTACATCGACGACTATTCCAAGTCGGACCCGATACCCGAGGCGATGTTGCGGGCCATGACCAGTTCCAAATTTCTCAAACTGTTCGATGAAGATGAGGATGAAGATGTAGCGAAAGCAGGCGACGCAGTGCCACCACGGGAAAATGCGAATAACCCTCCAGACCAAACCGTGGCACAGTCCTATGGAGAAGCGGACATAGCAAAATCTGACGATGTGCCGCCGATAAATTCAAGCCAACCCGAGTTTTTGCCCGAAGGCAGCAACTCAGTGGCCAGCCGAAAAAACCATGACGACCCTCATTTGCGACTGCAACCAGACCATGCCGCTCCAGCCCCAGAAGCTGGGCGCGGCACTTAATGAAACACTAACGCTGCATTCAGCGCTGTGCCGCCGTGAGGCGGGCGCTTTTCAAAAGGCGATTCAATCGGGTGACGATGTCGTGGTGGCCTGTACCCAGGAAAAGCGTTTGTTTGCTGAAGTGAGCGAGCAGACCGAGCGTGCAACGTCCGTCATCAAGTTCGTCAACATCCGTGAAACAGGCGGCTGGAGCAAGGACGCAACGGGCGCGACGCCGAAAATCGCTGCGCTCCTGGCGGCCGCACACCTTCCAGATGCTGAGCCGGTCTCAACTGTCACCTATAAAAGCACGGGCCGCTTGCTTATTGTGGGTGCGCTCGACCAGGCGGAGCAGGTCGCAGGATTACTCGCTGACACGCTGGACGTCACCATTTTTGCGCGAGGCGTGTCGCCTGGCCAGTCTGCGGCCCAAGAGCGTCAGTATCCCGTCATTGCCGGGAGTGATCTGAGCGTGAAGGGCTGGCTGGGGGCTTTCGAGGCAACATGGTTAAAAAACAACCCGATTGACCTCGACCTGTGCACGCGCTGTAATGCCTGTGTGTCGGTTTGCCCGGAGGGCGCAATTGATCTGAGTTACCAGATTGACAACAGTAAATGCACATCGCACCGCGACTGTGTGGCTGTTTGCAAGGTGGCAGGTGCGATTGATTTCAGCCGCGAGCCGCAGTCAGTGACTGAGGCGTTTGACATGGTCCTCGATCTTGGTGTGCAGCCGCTTATCAATCTGCATGCGCCGCCGCAAGGTTACTTTGCATTCAATGCGTCAAACGGCTTGGCATCGCCTGATTTGTTGCCGATGGTGGTCAAGTTGCGCGATATGGTGGGTGAGTTTGAAAAACCGAAGTTTTTTAATTACAAGCAGAAAATCTGTGCACACAGCCGCAACGAAACGGTTGGCTGCAACGCCTGTATTGATATCTGCTCTGCGGGCGCTGTCAAGAGCGAAAAGGGGCGACAGCAAATCGTCGTCAATCCGAATTTGTGTGTCGGTTGTGGAGCTTGTACCACGGTGTGCCCAACGGGGGCGTTGACTTACGCCTATCCGCGCGCGAGCGAGCAGGGTGTGCGGCTTAAAACACTGTTATCCACCTATGCCAAAGCGGGAGGCGCAAACGCGGCTGTTCTGTTCCATAGTCAAGTGGCTGGGCAACAATCAGTTGAAGCATTGGGCCGGGCAGCGCAGTTACAAAAAACCGTGCGTGGCGTGCCAGCCAACGTAATTCCTTTGGCGCTGTGGCATACCGCCAGTGTAGGGTTGGACCTGTGGTTAAGTGCCATTGCTTTTGGGGCAACACAGGTAGCTGTGCTAGTGACCGACGAGGAGGCTCCGGCGTATCTCGAAGGTTTGGCTTCGCAGATGAGCGTGGCGCAAGCATTACTCAACGGGCTCGGTTATGCCGGCGTTCACTTTCACCTTGTTCGTGCAGCGTCGGTGGCTGGTCTGGATACCAGTCTGCAAACGCTGGCACGCGGCAGGCCCGTGGTGCCCGCGAGTCCGGCGCGGTTTGCGGTGGCGCAAGAAAAGCGCAGCACGCTGGACATGGCGCTTGACCACTTCAGTACGCACACGCCAGCCAAATTGCCAGAATCGATTGCGCTACCTGCCTCTGGCGCGCCATTTGGTAGCCTGCTCGTCAATAAGGACGCGTGCACGTTGTGCTTGAGCTGCGTCAGTGCGTGTCCAGCCAGCGCACTGCAAGACAACCCCGACCACCCGCAGCTTAAATTCATTGAGAAAAACTGTGTGCAGTGCGGACTGTGCGCCAGCACCTGCCCTGAAGACGCCATCACTCTGCAGCCCCGCCTGCTGCTCACGCCCCAGCGCAAAGAAGCTCGTGTGCTCAACGAGAGTCAACCCTTCCAGTGCATACGCTGCAGCAAGCCGTTTGGCACGCTAAAGGCTATTGAGTCCATGCTGGGTAAGCTGGCGGGCCATGCCATGTTTCAGGGCGCGGCGGCTGACCGTTTGAAGATGTGTGGTGATTGCCGGGTGATCGATATTTACTCGGCCGAAAATGAACTCAAGATTACCGATATCCGTTAAGAACTTGAACTTTAAAAACAATGATCCCAGCCGAACTCGCCATTCCTGTTTCCAGTTCACTCGACGAAGAAACTGCCAGGGCAGAAATCTATGGCCTGCTGGCTGCGTTGTATTACGCTGCGCCCTCCCAGTTGCTGTACGACAACCTGTGCGTGGCTGCCACTGAAGCACCCGCTGCGGGCGCTGTGTTGGAAAGCTCCTGGTCTGAGCTGGTGGCTGCTGCTCGCGTGCAAAGCCTGCCTGAAATTACGCGGGAGTTCGATGCCTTGTTTGGTGGTGTTAGCAGGCCCGAGGTTTATCTGTTTGGTTCCCATTACCTGAGTGGTTTTTTAAATGAAAAGCCGCTGGCCGCGTTGCGTGGCGATATCGCTGAACTGGGACTGGCCAGAGATGAGTCGATGTCGGAGACGGAAGATCACGTTGCCTATCTGTGTGAGGTTATGCGTTACCTCATCGCAGGTGATGATGTGGCAGTTGCCAACTTGACGCGCCAGCGCGAATTTTTCTCGCGTCATGTTCAGTCCTGGTTGCCGCAAATGTGCGAAGCCTTGGCGGCGCACCCCAAGGCGAGGTTTTACTGTGCCCTGGCAGCTTTTACTCAAGCGTTTGTGGGGGTCGAGGCTCAGGGCTTTGACATGCTGGAGTAAGGCGGTGTTCGGAGACCGCTACGACCCTCCTCAATAAGCTAAGCGTACCTATCGTTTTCCCTTGGTTTTAGTTGTGAAATCAGGCAACGTCATTGCTGTGTAAGTAGTCCTGACGTACATTAATGCCAAAGTGCAGAAATCACATTAATTTTGTTAATTTAATCAAGCTTTCATGGAGATAAACATGCAGGAAAGCCAGTCAAAGCCCTCGCGCAGGGGTTTCTTTTTCGGTGCAGTCGCAACCAGTGCAGCCGCAGCGGCAGTCGTGTCGTTGCCCGGTGCGCCATTGATAGAGGCCGAGCAGCAGGCACTTAATACATTAAAACCAGCCCCTGAAAAAGGTGGCGGTTACAGCTTGTCGGAGCACGTCAAGCATTACTACCGCACCACCCGTCTCTAATTTTCTAGGCTTTTAAAAATTTAACGGAGAGCTCCATGCTCCTCACGAAAAAATCCCACGGAATTCACAGCGACTCAATGCATCGTGCCGGCTCTTCGCGTTTTGTGCAGAGTTTGTCGCGCGGCCTGTCCAGCGCATTACCCACCATGGACCGGCGAGCATTCCTGCGTCGCTCTGGTCTGGGCGTTGGCGTAGGTCTGGCGGCCACGCAGTTAACGCTGGTTAAAAAAGCTAAAGCAGCCACATCGGGCGCGGGGGACGGCAGTGGCAAGATTGAAGTCAAGCGTACCGTTTGCACGCACTGCTCGGTGGGCTGTGCCGTGGATGCTGTCGTTGAGAACGGCATCTGGGTACGACAGGAGCCGGTGTTTGATTCCCCCATCAATCTGGGTGCGCATTGTGCGAAAGGTGCGGCGCTGCGTGAGCACGGCCACGGCGAGTTCCGCTTGCGCTACCCCATGAAGCTGGTCAACGGCAAGTATGAGCGCATCAGCTGGGATACAGCTCTGGCTGAAATTTCAACCAAAATGCTGGACCTGCGCAAGGCCAGCGGCCCGGATTCCGTGTACTTTGTAGGCTCATCAAAGCACAACAATGAGCAGGCTTACCTGCTTCGCAAGTGGGTCAGCTTTTGGGGCAGCAATAACTGCGACCACCAGGCCCGCATTTGTCACTCGACCACAGTTGCCGGTGTTGCCAACACCTGGGGTTATGGCGCCATGACCAACTCATACAACGACATGCAAAACAGCAAGTGTGCGTTGTACATCGGCTCGAACGCCGCTGAGGCGCACCCGGTCAGCTTGCTGCACATGTTGCACGCCAAGGAAACCGGCTGCAAGATGATCGTGGTCGACCCGCGCTTCACGCGCACGGCCGCCAAGGCAGACGAATACATTCGCCTGCGCTCGGGCTCGGACATTCCGTTTTTGTTCGGCATGCTGTATCACATCTTCAAAAATGGCTGGGAAGATACGAAGTACATCAATGACCGTGTCTACGGTATGGACAAGGTCAAAGAAGACATCATGGCCAAGTGGACGCCCGACAAGGTGGAGGAAGCCTGCGGTGTACCTGAGGCACGTGTTTACATGGCCGCTGAAATGATGGCCAAAAACAGGCCGTCAACCATCGTCTGGTGCATGGGGCAAACCCAGCACACCACGGGCAATGCGGTGGTTCGTGCCTCGTGTATTCTGCAACTGGCGCTCGGCAATGTCGGCGTGTCAGGCGGTGGTACCAATATTTTCCGGGGTCACGACAATGTGCAGGGCGCAACCGATGTGGGCCCGAACCCCGATTCACTGCCTGGCTACTATGGCTTGGCTGAAGGCTCGTGGAAACACTTTGCCAAAACTTGGGGCGTTGACTTGGACTGGATCAAAGGCCGTTATGCATCGGCCGCCATGATGGGCAAGCCCGGCATTACAGTGTCGCGCTGGATTGACGGCGTGATGGAGAAAAACGAATTTATCGACCAGGACTCCAACCTGCGCGGCGTATTTTTCTGGGGCCACGCGCCAAACTCACAGACTCGCGGCCTGGAGATGAAACGTGCGATGGACAAGTTGGACTTGTTGGTAGTGATTGATCCTTATCCATCTGCCACTGCAGCCATGGCGGCCATGCCTGGCAAGGCCGAAGACTTAAACCCGAACCGTGCCGTGTACCTTTTGCCGGCAGCCACGCAGTTCGAAACCAGTGGGTCTGTGACGGCATCAAACCGTTCTATCCAGTGGCGTGAAAAAGTCATTGAGCCGCTATGGGAAAGCCGCAGTGACCACATGATCATGCATCAGTTCGCTGAAAAACTCGGCTTTGCCAAAGAACTGTCAAAGAACTACAAAATGCAAAAGGTCAAGGGCATGGATGAGCCTGTGCCTGAAGACATCCTGCGTGAAATCAACAAGACCTGCTGGACGATTGGGTACACCGGCCAAAGCCCGGAGCGCCTGAAAGCGCACATGCGCAACATGCATCTGTTTGATGTCAAAACGCTCAAGTCCAAAGGCGGCAAAGACAAAGAAACCGGTTACGACACAACAGGAGATTACTTCGGTTTGCCGTGGCCTTGCTACGGCACACCAGACATGAAGCACCCTGGATCGCCGAACTTGTATGACACATCAAAACACGTCATGGAAGGCGGTGGTAACTTCCGCGCCAACTTTGGAGTTGAAAAGGACGGCAAGAATTTGCTGGCTGAGGATGGCTCCCATTCCAAAGGTGCAGACATTCAAACCGGCTACCCTGAACTTGACCACATGTTGCTGAAAAAACTCGGCTGGTGGGACGAGTTGACCGATGCCGAAAAGTTGGCGGCTGAGGGTAAAAACTGGAAGACCGACTCATCTGGCGGCATGATCCGCGTGTTTATGCAGGGCCATGGCTGCCACCCTTTTGGCAATGCCAAGGCGCGCGCTGTGGTGTGGAACTTCCCGGATGCGATTCCCCAGCATCGCGAGCCGCTGTATGGCAACCGTGCTGATCTGCAAGCCAAGTACCCAACGCACGATGACAAGAAAGCCTTCTGGCGCTTGCCTACTTTGTACAAAACCATCCAGCAAAAAAATATCGCTGACAAGGTGCATGAGAAGTATCCGCTGATCATGACCTCTGGCCGGCTGGTGGAGTATGAAGGCGGCGGTGAAGAAACCCGCTCAAACCCCTGGCTGGCTGAGTTGCAGCAGGAGATGTTCATTGAGATCAACCCCAAAGTGGCCAGTGAAAAAGGCATTCGCAATGGCGAGCGCGCCTGGGTGAGTACACCGACCGGAGCGCGCTTGAACGTACAGGCCATGGTGACCGAGCGGGTTGGGCCAGACACGGTGTTCATGCCGTTCCACTTTTCAGGTCGCTGGCAGGGCGTTGACATGTTGCCCTACTACCCGAACGGCGCGGCGCCTGTGGTACGCGGTGAGGCGATCAATACCGCGACGACGTATGGTTACGACAGTGTGACGATGATGCAGGAAACAAAAACAACCGTCTGTAATGTAGAGAAGGCATAAAAACATGGCACGCATGAAATTTGTTTGTGACGCAGAGCGCTGCATTGAATGCAACGGCTGCGTTACCGCCTGCAAAAACGAGCACGAAGTCCCTTGGGGCGTGAACCGCCGTCGTGTGGTGACGTTGAATGACGGTGTTCCGGGTGAAAAATCCATCTCGGTCGCGTGCATGCATTGCAGTGATGCGCCTTGTATGGCTGTTTGCCCCGTTAACTGCTTTTACCGTACCGACGAAGGCGTGGTGCTGCATGACAAGGACGTCTGCATTGGCTGCGGCTACTGCTCGTACGCCTGCCCGTTTGGCGCACCGCAATTCCCATCCTCGGGTACCTTCGGGGTACGCGGCAAGATGGACAAGTGCACCTTCTGCGCTGGTGGCCCAGAGGCCAACGGCAGCCAGGCTGAATTTGAAAAATATGGTCGTAACCGCCTGGCTGAAGGCAAACTGCCAGCCTGCGCTGAGCAGTGTTCGACCAAAGCTTTGCTGGCTGGTGATGGTGATGTGGTGGCAGATATCTTCCGCAACCGTGTCGTGCAGCGCGGCAAGGGTGCAGAGGTTTGGGGCTGGGGTACGGCCTATGGTTCCAGGCAGGCAGGCCAACCGCCTGTGGGAGCGAAATCATGATGCGTCATATAGTTTTGATTCCTGCGATTGTTCTGCTCTCGGCCTGCGGCGACAAACCGCAGTCCATGGGCGGCGTGAAAAGCGATGTTGCTCCCTATCAAGGAGTCGACAACAAGTTTGCGGCACCCGGCTGGAAGGCTGGGGACAAAACCAGCTGGGAGCAGGCGCTGAAAGCCAGAACCCAGAATACGCAGAATGAATACACTCGTGCTGCTACAAAATAACGCTGGAGGCCTTATGAAGCGTGCGCAACTAGCAATAGTTTCAGTAGCACTTTGTTTTGCCGGATGGGCGTATGCGCAGGTTCCTGCTGCACCTCCTGTTGTATCGCCCGCAGCGGCGCCGGCGGTAGGTGGTATTCAAGGGCAAAATATTTTTGAAGTCAAACCTGACGCTAACCTTGACCCCAAATACGCAGGACAAACCAACGCCGAGCGCGCCAAGGTACAACCAGGCAACAACGCGCCGATGTGGCGGCAGGTGGGCAGTGGTGTCACGGGTTTCAGCAGCCTGCCTAAAAGCGAAGCACCTGAAGCCGGCAATTTGATCCAGCCATTCGTGAAATATCCAGGCTCCAACCTGACCAATGCGGGTGAGGCATGGCGACAGGTACGTAACAACTGGTTGATTCCCTACGGTGGTTCGTTGTTGGTGATTGTGTTGTTGGCGATTGGTATTTTTTACAAGACCAAGGGCATGATCAAAAACCATGGACCTGACACAGGCCGTAAGATCGAGCGGTTTACCCCGTTTGAACGCGCTGCCCACTGGTCAAACGCGATTGCCTTTGTGGCGCTGGCTATTTCGGGCGTGGTCATGGCTTTTGGCAAGTTCTTCTTGCTGCCTATCATGGGCGGCACGCTGTTTGGCTGGTTGACGTATGCGCTCAAAAATCTGCACAACTTTGCCGGGCCATTGTTTGCCGTATCCCTGGCGATTGTGTTTTTCACCTTTGTAAAAGACAACCTTCCCAAGTCGGGTGACCTGGGTTGGCTGCTAAAGGGCGGCGGCATTTTGCAGGGCAAGGAAGTGCCATCACACCGGTTTAACGCAGGTGAAAAACTGGTGTTCTGGGGCGGTGTGCTGTTCTTGGGAGTTATCGTTGTGGCCTCGGGCCTGGTGCTCGACAAGCTGGTTCCAGGTTTGATTTACGAGCGCTCAACCATGCAGATCGCCAACATGGTGCACGGCGTAGCAACGGTTTTGATGATGGCCATGTTCATTGGGCATATCTACATCGGCACCATCGGTATGCAAGGAGCTTACGACGGCATGAAAACTGGCTATGTGGATGAGACCTGGGCCAAAGAGCACCACGAATACTGGTACGACGATGTCAAGGCCGGCAAGATTCTGGCGCAACGCAGTGAGCCTCCTGCGCCAAGCCAGACGGTACAAATTTAGTTTTTTTGAGAAATACGTTATGAAAAAAATTCTCATCTCCGTGCTGGTCATGTCTGCTGCTTCGCTTGCCATGGCCAAACTTCCCGCCCTCAACGATGAAGCCAAAGCCAAGGCAGCAGAGGCCGCTGCCAAGTCGGCTTGGGCCGGTAAAGTTGATAATTATTTGCTTTGCAAGTCGCAAGATAAAGTAGCCGCCAGCTATTACAAAACAGCCAAGGCTGCGGGTAAGGATACAAAACCTGCTGCTGCAACGCCGCCTTGTGCCGACCCCGGTGCCTTTGTTTATACGCCACCTGAAGCGGCCAAGCCGATTGAAGCTGCTGGTGCGCATTCACCCACAGCCACAGCAGCCAGCCCACCCAGCACCAAAGCGCCTGATGCAGCGGTTAATCCTGCCAATAAGCCAGCAGCAGCGCCTGCCAAAAAAGTCTGAGTTTTCCTTTTAAAAACCTGAAAAGCCGACCCGCAAGGTGTCGGCTTTTTTGTTGTAGCCTATGTCAATGAGTTTGCTTTTTCTTACCCTAGCCCAAGCGCCTTTGACCTGCGAGGTTTCCGCCATCAATGAATTTGGCGAACAGATCAGCGTCTCGATCCCCGCAGAGCGGGCGCTCACTGTGTATGTTGACAAACGCGAACTGGTCACGCTGATGACCCTGGGCGCGCACCCTGAGTTGCTGGTACTAGGCTATTTGCGCAACCAACGGCTGGTCACAAGCATTGAAGAGATTGAGTCGATCACCGTCGATTGGGATGTGGGTGCGGCAGCGGTAAAAACGCGGCACGGCATTGCAGACATTGAAGAAAAAACAGCAAAACGTGTGGTGACCACAGGCTGCGGGCAGGGCAGCGTGTTTGGCGGTTTGATGGATGAGGTTGATGAGATTCGCTTGCCTGCGAATGCCAGCATCAGCCAAGGGCAGCTGTACGCACTGGTCAACACGATTCGGTTGACAGAAACCACCTACAAATCTGCCGGCTCTGTACACGCTTGTGCATTGTTTGACAGCGCGGGCAGCGGGCCAGAGATGCTGATTTTTGTGGAGGACGTGGGTCGCCACAACGCCATAGACACCATCGCTGGCTGGATGTTCATGAACCCCGGTAAATTGGCGGGTAGCGGATTGGTTTTCTACACCACTGGCCGTCTGACGAGCGAGATGGTTATCAAATCCGCCCAAATGGGCGTGCCCATCGTCGTCTCGCGCAGCGGCATCACGCAAATGGGCCATCAGGTTGCCGAGACAGTTGGCCTGTGCGCGATTGGCCGTGCCACCAACAAACGCTTTGTTTGTTATACCCGCGCACAGCGTTTGGTATTACAGCCCGGTTTGGCGGCCCAGCCCCTCGCAAGCCGGGGATAGGCGCTTTCGGCTAATCTAACGGCATGAACACACTTTTCATCAAACTTGGCTGGCGCACTCTGTGGCGTGACTTGCGCGCTGGTGAGTTGCGGCTGCTAATTGTTGCTGTTACCTTGGCCGTGGCTGCGCTGACAGCAGTTGGTTTTTTTGCTGACCGGCTCAAAGGTGGCTTGCAGCGTGACGCGCGGCAACTGTTGGGCGGCGACGCCGTGCTACGCAGCGACGAAGCTACACCAGCCGTTTTTATAGCCAAAGCCAAAGCGCTGGGCTTGCAGACCGCTGCCAGTGTCAGCTTTCCCACCATGGCGCGAGCCACAGATACGGATGGTGGTGCTACAAAATTGGCCGCATTTAAAGCTGTGCCAGCCGGTTATCCGCTGCGTGGAAGTTTGCTGGTCAGCAGCATCGCAGACGGCAAAGGCGAGAGCACGCGTGACATTCCGGCGCCTGGTACTGTCTGGGTCGACACATCATTGCTTGATGCACTAGGCCTCAAAATTGGCCAGACTTTGCTGATGGGTGACGCAAGTTTTAAAGTCACCCGCATCATCACGCAAGAGCCAGACCGAGGCGCGGGGTTTATCAGCTTTTCACCACGCGCCATGATCAATACAGCTGATGTGGCGGCCACCAACCTGCTTCAGCCTGCCAGCCGTACCAATTACCGATTTGCGGTGGCGGGTGACGATAAGGCTGTGGGCGACTTCGTCAAATGGGCCAATGAGGAAATCAAAAAACCGTTCGAGCAATCCGGTATACGCGGTGTGCGGCTTGAATCGCTGGAATCCGGCAGCCCCGAGATGAAGCAAACGCTTGACCGGGCCGAGAAGTTTTTAAACCTGGTGGCGCTTCTGGCCGCACTGCTCAGTGCGGTGGCGGTCGCCATTGTGGCGCGGGGTTTTGCGGCTAAGCACCTGGATGACTGCGCCATGCTGCGGGTGCTGGGCCAGCCCCAGCGCACCATTGCAGCGGCTTATGCGTTTGAGTTTGTATTTGCAGGCCTGTTTGCCAGTGCGTTGGGCGTTGCTATTGGTTTTGCTGTGCATTATGGCTTTGTGCTGCTGCTTGCCGGGCTGGTTGAAACCGCGTTGCCCGCGCCTACCGTATGGCCTGTAGTTTTCGGCATGGGCATGGGTTTGACATTGTTGCTGGCCTTTGGCTTGCCACCCGTGCTGCAATTGGCGTCCGTACCGCCCCTGCGCGTCATTCGCCGCGATGTCGGCAATTTAAAACCTGCATCAATTGCCGTGCTGGGCGTAGGTATGCTGGGTTTTGCAGCGCTGCTGGTGGCTGCCAGCAGTGACCTGAAACTGGGCTTGATTGCCGTGGGTGGCTTTGCGGGCGCGGTGCTGCTGTTTGCTGCCGCCAGCTACGCAGCAGTCAAGTTGTTAAGAGCTAGCGTTAACGAAGACGTCGCCCCCCGCTGGCTGGTGCTCGCCACGCGCCAGTTGTCGGCCCGTCCGGCCTATGCGGTGGTGCAAACCAGCGCGCTGGCAGTGGGTTTGCTGGCATTGATGCTGTTGGTCTTGCTGCGTACCGATCTGGTTGACAGCTGGCGCAAAGCTACCCCGCCTGATGCACCCAATCGTTTCATCATCAACGTCCAGCCTGAGCAAGGCGAAGCTTTCAAAAAAGCACTGACCGATGGTGGTGTGACCCAATACGACTGGTACCCGATGATTCGCGGGCGACTGGTGGCTGTTAATAACAAACCCATCACCCCAGACGATTTCACCGATGACCGAGCCAAACGCCTGGTAGATCGCGAGTTCAATTTATCCAACGCCTCTAACCAGCCCGCGCACAACACGACGGTAGCGGGCAAATGGACCGTCGACGAAAAAGGCGCCATCAGCGTTGAAGAAGGCATTGGCAAAACCCTAGGTTTGAAACTCGGCGATGCCTTGAGCTTTGACATTGGTGGGCAAGTCAGCAGCGCCAAAATCACCAGCCTGCGCAAGGTGGATTGGGGGTCGATGCGGGTCAACTTTTTTGTCATGTATCCGGTAGCCAACGTGGCTGACGTTCCGGTGTCGTACATCAGCGCTTTTAAAGCGCCATCCTCGGCAGCCAAGGGCGGTCAAAGCTTCGACAACACGCTTGTCAAAGCCTTCCCGAACATCACCAGCATTGACACCACCAGCACCTTGGCTCAGGTGCAGCGCGTGCTGGACCAGGTCATTCGTGCGGTCGAGTTTTTATTCGGCTTCACGCTGGCTGCCGGGCTGGTGGTGCTGTTTGCAGCAATTACCGCCACACGTGAGGAGCGCGCCAAAGAATTCGCCATCATGCGCGCTGTGGGTGCCAGGGCGTCGCTGCTGCGCCAGGTGCAGCGGGCAGAACTGGCGGGCGTTGGCTTGCTGGCGGGTTTCCTGGCATCCGTCGTTGCGCTGGCAGTGGGCTGGGGTTTGGCCCGGTATGTGTTTGACTTTGCCTGGACGGGCTCATGGACAGTGCCGCTGTTCGGCAGCCTGGCAGGCGCTGCGCTAGCCTTGGCGGCGGGCTGGTGGGGTTTGCGGTCGGTGCTGAACACGCCCGTCGTTGAGACCTTGCGGAAGGCGCAATAATTTGAGAATGCAGGTTAACGCTAAACCTAAATTCGACACCCCTTTCGAATGGGTAGGCGACGAAGCTTTTGTCAAATCGCTGGTTGAGCGCTTTTAGGATCTGATAGATTTGGGCCTTGACGACCTTCCACTGCGCGACGCCTATGTTTTGTGCCGCTAAACAAAGCTAACCATCGCTTGCTTTTGTCTTTTTTCTTGTCTGGATCTATTGCTATTGATTACATAGCGAAAAGGTGTACCATGTCTTACTGCGCCACCCACCCACCATCCATGTTCCAGGCCACACCGCGCACGTTGTTACCTGCGGGTGAGCAGAAAAACACCGCCAGTGCGCCCAGCTCTTCTGGGGTGGTGAACTGTAGAGATGGTTCTTTTTCACCTAGCAGTTGCGCTGTGGCGGCTTCCATGGTCATGCTGCCGGCTTTGGCTCGGTCGTCCAGTTGCTTTTGCACCAGGGGTGTCAGCACCCAGCCTGGGCAGATGGCGTTGCAGGTCACGCCGCTTTTGGCGTTTTCCAGCGCGGTGACTTTGGTCAGGCCGACGATGGCGTGCTTGGATGCCACGTAGGCTGACTTTTCAGCCGAGGCGACCAGGCCGTGGGCTGACGCCACGTTGATGATGCGGCCCCAGCCCTTGCCGCCATTGGCAGCTTGCATGGCGGGCAGTGCCAGGCGGGTGGCGTGAAAGGCGCTGGACAAATTGATGGCGATGATCGCGTCCCACTTTTCGACGGGGAAGTTCTCAATGCGGGCAACGTGCTGGATGCCTGCGTTGTTGACCAGAATATCGACCTGGCCAAACTCGGCGGCAGCGTACGCCATCATGTCGGCAATCTCGCCAGGCTTGCTCATGTCGGCGTTGTGGTGCACTACTTTGACGCCATATGAAGCGCCTGCTGCGGAAATTTCAGCCTTCGGCGCACCCACATCGCCAAAGCCGTTCATGACGATGTTGGCGCCCTGTGCTGCCAGCGCTTTGGCAATGCCCAGGCCGATACCGCTGGTGGAACCTGTAACTAACGCTGTTTTACCTTTGAGCATGCTGTTTCTCCTTATGATTGAATGAGTCCGTTAGCAATTATCAAGCCTTTAAATCTCTTCTTTTGTAAGCTATTCGCCATGACGCAACCCAGCCTTCAATACGTTCAATGCCCCGACACAGCAGGCGGTCACCGCATGGCCTACTGGCAGTGGGGCAACCCACAGGCGGCCCATGTGGTGTTGTGCGTGCACGGCCTGTCGCGCCAGGGGCGGGACTTTGATGTGCTGGCTGCCCACCTGGTGGACGGCGCCAAAGGCAATATTCGCGTTATTTGCCCAGATGTGGTGGGCCGCGGCGATAGTGACTGGCTCAAAGACCCCATGGGCTACCAGATCCCGACCTACGCGGCCGATATGCTGGCGCTGCTCGGGCAGTTGCATGCTGAATCGCCCATCGCAACACTGGACTGGGTAGGCACCAGCATGGGCGGGCTGATTGGGCTGGTGGTGTGTGGGCAGCCGGGGTTGCCGCTTCCGGTGCCTGTTCATAAACTGGTGTTGAACGACGTCGGCCCGGCGATTGAATGGCTGTCGATTGTGCGGATTGGTACTTATCTGGGTGCGCCCATTACCTTTGATTCGGTAGAGCAGGGCGCAGATGCTATGTGGGCGATTTCAAAAGGGTTTGGCCCGCACACGCCAGAGCAGTGGCTGGCTTTATCACGGCCCATGCTCCGCCCTGTGACTGATGCGTCGGGCAGCAAGCTGCGCCTGCATTACGACCCGGCGTTGGCCGTGCCTTTCAAGCAGGCGACCGAAGAGTCAACCCTGCAAGGCGAAAAAACGCTGTGGCAGCTGTATGACAACATCAGCGCGCAAACACTGCTGTTGCGTGGGGCTGATTCTGATTTGCTCAGCCCTGCCACCGCGCAGGCCATGGGCCAGCGTGGGCCCAAAGCGCGGCTGGTTGAATTTCCAGGTGTGGGCCATGCGCCTACCTTGGTAGCCGCAGATCAGCTGGCCGCCGTTGCTGATTTTTTGCTGGGTTAACAACGTCAATGAAGCACCGATGAAAAGCCAAGCGTCCGCAGTCAGTGCGCAAATCGTCACCGCCACCGCTAGCAGCCTGCCCGACGAGCCGCAGGCACTAGCGCGTGCGCGCGCCTTTGCCGAGCCCCTGATTGCCAGCGAGACGCTGGACACGGGTGAAAACACGCTGGTGCATGCCGATGCCGTTGCTGAGATTTTGAAAACGATTGGCGGGTCTGAAGCGATGCAGGCGGCCAGCTACCTGGTGTACGCCTGCCAGCACCTGACCAAGCCGCTGGAGGTCATCACCAAGGCATTTGGCGCGCACTATGCCGAGCTGGCGCTGGAGACCACCAAGCTGGTAAACGTGCAGCAGCAGGCCAGGTCTGCCAACGCGAAGGCGCAGCTTGAAAACGACCCCAAGGCGCAACTGGAAACCGTGCGCAAAATGTTGCTGGCTTTTTCGCGTGACCTGCGTGTGGTGATGCTGCGGCTGGCCTCGCGCCTGCAAACGCTGCGCTACTGCGCCTTGACCAAAAAAGCCGCGTCAACCGCCATGGCGCATGAGTCACTGCACGTGTTTGCACCGCTGGCCAACCGCTTGGGTATTTGGCAAATCAAATGGGAAATGGAAGACTTGGCGTTTCGGTTTTTAGAACCCGACACCTACAAAAAAACCGCCCAACTGCTCCTTGATAAGCGCGTGGAGCGCGAGCAGTTCATGGAAGACCTGCGCCTGGACCTGGAGCGTGAACTGAACAAAAGCGGTATTGCCGCGCTGGTGCAGGGGCGGCCCAAACACATTTACAGCAT
>JANNYZ010000046.1:0-27296 GCA_031410335.1 Polaromonas sp.
CACCACAGCACGCACCGCCTTGTCTTGCGCGGCCATGCCGAGTGCACTGAACATCTCCAGCATCATCGCGCCCATCAGGCTGTTGAGCTTGTCGGGCCGGTTCAGCGTCAGGGTGGCAACGCCATCATGAACGCTGTAGGTAATGAATTGAAAGTCATGCATGAATGTGTTCCTGATCAAAATCTATGACAAGCTTATCTGAGACTGGAAAGCTCTGGCAGCACAGGACAAACCCGCGTGCGACCTCGTAGTCTTCCAGCGCAAAGTTGTTGTCCATGTCCACCTCGCCACTCAAAACTTGCGCCCGGCAGGTGGAGCAAACGCCGCCCTTGCAGGCATAAGGCATGTCCAGCCCGGCTTTCAGGCCGCCATCTACCAGGCTCTGATTTTTAGCCATGGTGAATCGTCTGCGCGCGCCGTCAAGAACCATTTCCACTTCACATTGTTCACTGTCTTGCGCTGCGGCTGATACTGCACGCGGCCTGGCTGGCAGCGGCACGCCGAACAGCTCTGCCTTGATGCGCGACTTGTCAACGCCTTTGTCCTCCAGCGCCTGGGTCACTGCCAACATCATGTCGTGCGGGCCACAAATAAAAGCGGCATCAATGCCATCGGGGCTGACCGACAAATTTAGCCAGCGACCCAGCAGCTCCATGGTTTTGTCGTAGTCAATCCGCCCATTGAAGAGTTCAATGTCCTGGCTTTCACGGCTCATCACCCACACCAGATTCAACCTTGTCAGGTGAGTGTCTTTCAGGTCTTCCAGTTCTTCCTTGAACATCACGCTGCCGGACGAGCGGTTCCCATACACCAGCGTGATGCGCAGGAGCGGCTCGGCCGCCAGCATGGTTTTGATGATCGCCAGTATGGGCGTGATGCCGCTGCCGGCTGCAAAGGCCACCACGTGGCGAGCCGCCTCGGGCTTGATCGGGATATGAAAATTGCCTTGGGGCGGCATCACGTCGATTGACGAACCAGGCAGCAAATGACCTGCAGCCCATTGACTGAATATACCACCAGCTACTTTTTTAATAGCGATTCGCAATCGCCCGTCCAACACCGCCGAACAGATGGAGTACGAACGCCGGACTTCTTGACCGTCGATCACGGCACGCAAGGTGAGGTACTGCCCTTGTATAAAAGCAAAGGTGTCCTTCAATGGCTCAGGCACGGCAAACGTGATGGCCATGCTGTCGCGGGTTAGCGCTTGAACGCTGGCCACGCTGAGGCCGTGAAATGAATGGGTTGCCAAGTTCAGGTTTTCTCAGTGTGGTTTGAAGTAATCAAAAGGCTCCAGGCAACTGTTGCACTGGTACAGCGCCTTGCACGCGGTTGAACCGTACTGCGACAACAAGCGTGTCTTGCGCGAATCGCATTGAGGACAAGGAACGACGGCTTTGCTGGGCATGAGCGCGGCAGTGTCAATCACCAGACTGCCGTCCGCAGTTGCTGCGCGTGCAGCAGGCGGCGCGATGCCGTAGGCGCGCAGGGCATCACGGCCTTGGGGGGTCATCCAGTCGGTCGTCCAGGCGGGTGCGAGCTGTGTGCGCACTTCGACCTTTTCAATACCTCTTGCATAAAGCGCTTCACGAATGGACTGCGCAATCACTTCAGTGGCAGGGCAGCCTGAATAGGTCGGTGTGACCGTCACGATCACAGCACTTTCACCTGCGTCCCATTGCACATCACGCAGGATGCCCAAGTCAACGATCGACACCACGGGCACTTCAGGGTCCATGACCTGGCCCAGCCAGCCAAGCAAGGTTTCACGACTCATTTGGGTCACTGCACTCACCACTGCGCTCCCGGGTGGGTGCGCTGCAGCACCTGCAAGGGTGCCAGCAGATGGCTCAGGTGTTCGGTATGCAGACCGCGCTTGCCGCCGTGTTGATGCCCTGCGAAATCGGGCATGGCGAGCGTGGCTCTGGCAAGCACCGCTTTGACGGTACTGTGCCAATGATCTGCCAGGCTGCTGGCTGCTGGGCACAAGCCTTCACGAGCACATTGGTCATCCACCGCATCTGCTTCAAACCACTCATGTGCATATGGCCACAGCTTGTTGATGGCGCCTTGCATGCGTTCATGGCTAAGCGCCGTACCGTCGCCGAGAGCAACCATCAAGCCTGCTGAACGCTCCGCGTGGTATCGCACTTCCTTGACTGATTTTTCAGCGATGTCGGCGATGCGGCTGTCACTGGATCGGCACAAACCTGCCAGCAACTGCTGGTGCCACACATCAAACAAAAATTGGCGGGCAACGGTGTTGCCGTAGTGGCCATTGGGCTGCTCGACGATCAGAAGATTGCGAAACTCGGGTGCATCGCGGTGGTAGGCCAATGCGTCCTCGTCACGGCCAGCGCTTTCTACTTCCCCGGCATACGATAGCCACAAACGAGCTTGACCGAGCAAGTCAAGCGCCGTGTTGGTCAGTGCCAGGTCTTCTTCCAGCGCCGGGCCGTGCCCACACCATGCGGACAACTGCTGTGACAGCACCAGGCAGTTGTCTCCCAGCCTCAGCAGGTATTCAAACTTGGCAATCATCGCGTTTAAATGTGTTTCACACCGTCTGGCGTGGGGAAAAACGTCGGGTGCCTGAACACCTTGCTTTGCGCCGGCTCAAACAGTGCGGCTTTGTCTTCCGGGCTGCTGGCCACCACATTGGCGGCAGCGACCACCCAGATGCTCACACCCTCGTTGCGGCGGGTGTACACGTCGCGCGCATGTTGCAAGGCGCTCTCGCTGTTGGCTGCGTGCAGGCTGCCAACATGCTTGTGCGCCAGGCCGTGTTGGCTGCGAATAAACACTTCCCACATCGGCCATTCGCGTGGTGTTACTTCGTCAAGCATCATGCGGCCTGCTTCATGTTTTTGGCATCCTGCTTGTCAGCATGCGCTGTCAAAGCCTCACGAAACCACGCGCCCTCGTCCCAGGCTTTGTTGCGGGCGGTCAGGCGCTCTTCATTGCATGGGCCTTTGCCTTTGACGACGTTGAAAAAATCAACCCAGTCGATCTTGCCATAGTCGTAGTGGCCACGCGCCTCATTCCATTTCAGATCCTGATCGGGCAGTTCAAGTCCCAAAAACTCAATTTGCGGTACCGTCTGGTCGATAAATTTTTGCCGCAGTTCGTCGTTGCTGTTCAGCTTGATCTTCCACGCCATCGACTGCGCGCTGTTAACAGAGGCTTCATCGGCCGGGCCGTGCATGGCAATCGACGGCCACCACCAGCGATTGAGTGCATCTTGCGCCATGGCTTTTTGTGCAGGCGTGCCCTTGCAAAGCGCCACCATGATGTCAAAGCCCTGGCGCTGATGGAAAGACTCTTCCTTGCACACCCGCACCATCGCGCGCGCATACGGGCCATAAGAGCAGCGGCAAATCGGCACCTGATTCACGATGGCCGAGCCATCGACCAGCCAGCCAATCGCGCCAATGTCAGCCCATGTCAAGGTGGGGTAATTGAAGATGCTGGAGTACTTGGCTTTGCCTGCGAGCAGGTCGCGGTACACCGCATCGCGTGTCACGCCCAGTGTTTCTACCGCGCTGTACAGGTACAGGCCGTGGCCCGCTTCGTCCTGCACCTTGGCCAGCAAAATGGCTTTGCGTTTGAGCGTAGGTGCGCGACCAATCCAGTTTGATTCAGGCAGCATGCCCACGTATTCAGAATGCGCGTGCTGCGAGATTTGCCGCACCAGCGTCTTGCGGTAGGCATCAGGCATCCAGTCTTTGGGTTCGACCTTGATGCCAGCGTTGATTTTTTCTTGCCAGGCGCGTTCCTGGGGCGACATTTCTTCGAGTGATTTGACACCCTTTGTGCCCGTTTCAACCAGTTGTGCGTACATCGTCAATTCCGTGGAATGAATCTATAAGCCCTCATGGTAATGATACAAAAAGATTCATACAATCAAATTTTGTGTATCACTTTAGCCATGCAAGCCGACTCAAAAGAATTAAAAATCTCACCCGCCATCACCAAGCTGCAACGCGGCCTGGCGTTGCGGGCCAACTCGGTCTTGATCACTGTTTATGGCGACGTGATGGCACAACGCCGTCAAGCTGTGTGGCTGGGCAGCTTGATCCAGCTTGCCGGCCCGTTTGGCCTGTCAGCGCGGCTGGTGCGTACCAGTGCGTTTCGTTTGACGGCTGACGACTGGTTGACCTGCACGCGGCTGGGCAGGCGCAGCTTTTACGGCTTGACGGATGCCGGCTTGCAGCGCGTGCAGCATGCCGAGCGGCGTATTTATGACTTCAAGCTGCCTGAATGGGACGGTCGCTGGACGCTGGCCATTTTGGGGGCGGGCATACCTGCCAGTGCGCGCCTGCATTTGAAGCGTGAACTGCGCTGGGAGGGTTTTGGCGAGCTGTCAGCCAACGTGCTGGCGCACCCGCATGCCAGTCACCCATCACTCAAAGACATCATCCGCGCCTCCAGCGCTGAAGAAAAAATAGTGGTGTTGAGCGCTGAAAGCATCGCCGCCTATTCCAGCAAACCCCTGCAAACCGTGATGCATGCCACCTTCAAACTGGACCAGGTTGAAACAGCGTTCCGGCAGTTTGTGACCCGATTTGAACCCCGGCTGCAACACGCCACCAAGCTGAGCCCGGCAGAGGCCTTTTATGTACGCACGTTGTTGATCCACGAGTACCGCAAGGTGCTGCTGCGCGACCCCAATCTGCCGCAAGCCCTGCTACCCCAGGACTGGCCAGGCGTGCAGGCGCGCCAGTTGTGCGAAGCGCTGTATGGCCAATTGCTCGGGAGCAGCGAGGCGTTTTTGCTGGCGCATGTTGAAACGCTGGATGGCAAACTGACCAGAGCACCGCGTCGCATGGCCAGGTGACTGATAGCGCGAAATGCAGTCCGCTATATTTTCAGGAGCTGCTGGCGCACGTATTCATTGGCTTGCAGCCATAAAACATAGCTGAAAACGGCCTTGAAAGACCTTTTTCAAGCTATATGCAGCCTTAAATCGCCCGGATCAGCACCTTGCGAAAGCGAATGATGCCGCCAGCTGATTGCAGCGCCAGCGGCCCGCTTTTGAACTTGCTGTCACGCGCATCGGCGGTTTGCTGACCGTTGAGCACCACCACCATGCGGTCGCCCTTTGCAGTAACCTGGTAGGTGTTCCAGCGGTTGGCGGCTTTGGGCATGGGCTGAGCTACTTTGGCCACGTCCACAATCGCTCCTGTCCCGTAGGTGGGGTCTGGGCGCTTGTCGAAAATATTGACTTCATATGAATTGTCAGCACCAACCTTATTGCGGTCCTGGCAACGCATGAAGAGGCCGCTGTTGCAGTCCTCGTCGGCCCAGAACTCGGCGCGGATTTCAAAGTCGGTGTAGGAGTCTTTCGTGACGAGGTAGCCCAGCTTGCCGCCTTTGCCTTGCAGCACGCCATCAGTGATGCTCCAGCCGCCTGCGCCCAGTTCAGTAAAGCCATTGAGGTTGGTCATGGTCGCGCCGTCGACCAGGGTTGTCCAGCCTGCGCCACCCATGCTGGCGCAGCCGGTTGCGGCAACGCCAGCGGCCACGGTGGCCATGAAGGTTCTGCGGTTTGTGGTGTGGTTTGTCATGCTATTTGTCTCCGAGGGTTTGAGTTTTTAATTGATACGTTTGAATCTATACGTTCGAAAAGTCAGGCTTGCGCTTTGCCATGAATGCGGTAAATGCCTCACGCGCAGCTGGCTCGCTGAGCATACGCCCAAAGCTCAGGCTTTCATCGTGAATGCGCTGTTTGACAACACTGGCGTCAGCTTGCTTCATCAGGCGCTTGGTCTCGATGATGGATGACAGCGGCTTGGCGGCCAGCTTCTTGGCTTGTTGCTGGGCCAAAGCACTCACCTCTGATGGTGGCACGATGCGGTTGATCAATCCGATCTCCAGCGCGGTTTCAGCGGTGAAGGGCTCGCCCAGCAGCAGTGCCTCTGCGGCACGCGGGTAACCCATCAGTTGCGGCACCAGCAGACTGGAGCCGGCTTCCGGACACAGCCCCAAATTGACAAACGGCATCGAAAACGCCGCGTTGTCGCCTGCATAAATCAAATCGCAATGCAGCAGCAGCGTGGTGCCAATACCGACCGCCGGGCCGCACACCGCCGCCACAATAGGCTTGGAAAAAGCACTGATGCCGTACAGAAAGCGAAACACTGGCGCCTCACCCGTGGACGGTGGCTTGTTTAGAAAATCGCCAATGTCATTACCTGCTGAAAAAATCGTTTCATGGCCCTGAATGACGACAACGCGTACAGCAGCATCACTTTCGGCGGCAGCCAGCACATCGGCCATAGCGGCGTACATGGCGGCGGTGATCGAGTTTTTTCTGTCGAGGCGGTTGACGGTCAGCGTCAATACGCCGGCGTCGAGGTGGGTGAGAATTTCAGGGATTGGGGAAGTGGTCATGCTTGTCTCGAGTTAGGTGATGTGAGTTTAAAGCGCTTGAGCAATCACTTGGCCAGTGGCTACTCTTTGTAGTACACCAGTTGCGTGCTGGTGGCCAGCAGCGTTCCGGCTTCAGACCAAAGCTGCGCAGTCTGGTCAAAAAAGCCATACCGGAAAGCCTGTGCCTGGGCTTGACCCAGCAAGTAACCGGTACCAGCTTCTGAAAGCTGCGCCTGGCTGGCATGAAAGTAAGTGGTCATCGACACGGTGCCAGCGGCTACCCGTTTGGCACGGCGCAGCCAGACGCGAGGGTAAAACACATCGGCCATGGCCGTCAGTGAGACAAAGTCCAGCGGACGCGGCGGTTCGTCACGCATCCAGAGCTGCGTCAAACTGCTGGCCTCGCTGCCATCGAATTTGGCAGGAATACTGCCGTGAACAAAGCGCATGTCGTACCGCTCCAGCCAGACGGGAGAAGCATCGCGGCGATCTCGGGAAACCTCACTGACTGCCGGCACAACGGGCATAGGCATGTCGTTGGCATGCCAGGTGTCACGCCGCAGCGCCGTCATGACAGTGGCGGTCATGGCGACTTCCAGCTCGCCTGCGGCGTTGGTTTGACCTAAAGCAATGACCCAGTGCTGTGTTGAGCGGTTGGTGCGCGCAGGCGTGGCCGTGACGGTGAACGGGCCTTCCGTCGTCGCGCCCGCGTAGTTGACCGTCAGGGCGACAGGTTCGCCCAGCAGTGCCGGGTGTTGCATGACAGCCCGCACCGCCAAAGCCGCCGTGTAGCCACCGAAGGGGCCGACCATGTTCCAGTAATCGGGGCTGGTAGCGCCAGTGAAGGTGTTGACAGCGCCGCCTGGCGTCAGCTGTATGGCCTGGTCAAACGGATGATTTGTCATTTTCTAACGCTATTTATTTAGTAGCTGCTCACGCATATATCCATTGGTCTGGAGACCTAAAACACGCCTGAAAAAGGCCTTTTCAGACGGTTTTCAACCAATTTCAGGCTAAACCCGCTCAAAAATGCCCGCAGCGCCCTGCCCCATGCCGACGCACATGGTGACCATGCCGTACTTGAGCTGATGGCGTTGCAATGCGTGGATCACGGTGGCTGCGCGAATGGCACCGGTTGCGCCCAGCGGGTGGCCGAGGGCAATCGCGCCGCCCATCGGGTTGACCTTGGCCGGGTCCAGCCCCAGCGTGTTTAGCACGGCCAGAGACTGCGCGGCAAAAGCCTCGTTCAGCTCAAACCAGTCAATGTCGTCCTGCTTCAAGCCTGCATAGCGCAGCGCAGCAGGTATGGCCTCAATCGGGCCGATGCCCATGATGTGCGGCGGCACGCCCTTGGCGGCGTAGCTGACAAAGCGTGCCAGCGGCTTGAGGCCAAACTGCTTCACAGCTTTTTCACTCGCCAAAATCAGCGCACCAGCGCCATCAGACGTTTGTGAGCTGTTGCCCGCCGTGACAGAACCACGCGCAGCAAAAACGGTTTTGAGTTTGGCCAAGCCTTCAACCGTGGTATCAGGCCGCGCACCTTCGTCCATGCTCACCGTGCGGGTCGTGGCGACGACTTCGCCGGTTTCCAGATTGGCCGTGCGGTCGGTCACTTCAACTGGGGTAATCTCGTTGGTGAACTCACCCGCCTGCTGCGCCTTGAGCGCCTTCATGTGCGACGCATAGGCAAACTCGTCTTGCGCCGTGCGTGACACTTTCCACTGCTGGGCCACCTTTTCGGCCGTCAGGCCCATGCCGTAGGCAATGCCGATGTTTTCGTCATTCGCAAACATTGAGGGCGACAGCGATGGCGAGTTGCCCGACATGGGCACCATGCTCATCGACTCCACACCTGCTGCAATCATGACTTCGGCCTCGCCCACACGAATGCGGTCAGCCGCCATTTGCACGGCCGACAGGCCCGACGCGCAGAAACGATTGACGGTGATGCCGCCCACGCTGGTCGGCAAGCCCGCCAGCACCGCGCCAATGCGCGCAATGTTCAGGCCCTGCGGGCCTTCAGGAATGGCGCAACCGCAGATGATGTCCTCAATCGCTTTGGGGTCCAGCGTGGGGACTTGTGCCAACGCGGCTTGCAGCGCTTTCACCAGCAAGTCATCAGGCCGGGTATTGCGGAAAAATCCGCGATGAGAACGACCAATGGGCGTGCGCGTGGCGGCAACGATGTAGGCTTCTTGAATTTGCTTGCTCATGGTGAGTCCTTGTACCTTCAGGGGCATTAAATATCGTTTTGGGTGGTTTCAGTTTTGGGTGGACGTTCAGAAGGAACCCAGGCCCAGATAAATTCACACTCGATGGGCTGGTTGCCCGATTCGTCGGTCACCGTCACAGCCACCTTAACTTCGCCTTTGGTGGTGCTGCGGATCAACTCGCGCTGCTCATCGCTGAGAGTGGCCACAGCGCGCATGGCACCCTGGCCGCGCTTTTTGAACTGCACGCGCATGTCTTTGACCACCGGAACGCAGTCATCACGCACGTTCATGCCCATGACCATGCCAGTGGCGGTTTCAGCGGCCAGCGTGCTGGCAACAGCGTGTACGCCGCCGATGTGGTTGTGCACTTTGTGATTGTTCGCCACGAAGATTTGCACGCTGCTGGTCGACATTTCCTCGTAGCGCAGTTTGGCCGTACCGGTAAAAGGCACGGCACGCCCTAGCACCACGCTGCGAAACCAGGGGCGCGCAAACGCAGGCACTTCACTGAGCCGCTCCAACTGGCGCTCCAGCCGATTGGGTGATATCTTGACGGTGTCAGTCATGCGTCAATCCCTTCAGGTAACAGCGCTGAACCGGCTTTGCCGGGCAGCAGATGTTGCCCCCTGCAAGGGGGAAAGGCGCTACACGCAGTGAGCGTCCGATAGGGGTGTTCGTCATATTTCAATTGCGGACGGGTTTGCCGGTCGACATCATGCCCATGATGCGCTCCTGGGTTTTGGCGTTTTCAAGCAGTGAGCAAAACGCCTTGCGCTCCAGCGTCATCAAATACTCTTCCGTTACCAGCGTACCGTTGTCCACATCGCCGCCACACACCACGCCCGCAATCAGGCTGGCAATGTGAAAGTCGTGTGCGCTGATAAAGCCGCCGTCACGCATGTTGACGAGCTGGCCCTTGATGGTGGCCAGGCCATTGCGGCCGACCACTGGGAAGCTGCGTTTGAGTGGTGTGCGGTAGCCTGAGTCAAACATCGCACGCGCTTCGTTGATGGCCACAAACAGCAGCTCATTGACATTGGGCACGATGACGTCGCTGTCGAGCAAATACCCGATCTTGCGGCTTTCAATGGCGCTGGTGCCCAC
This sequence comes from Polaromonas sp., assembly GCA_031410335.1. Lineage (GTDB taxonomy): Bacteria > Pseudomonadota > Gammaproteobacteria > Burkholderiales > Burkholderiaceae_C > Polaromonas. Next base: position 9,690 of record JANNYZ010000046.1, read on the forward strand.
CGTGGCCATGGCCGCTGCGGTGAAGCCTTCAATCAAAAACGGCAGCATGTCCTTGTTGGTCGATTTGGCGGCGTTTTCAGCCGCGCGGCGCGCAATATAGGCCAGGCCGCCCGCACCGGGTACCAGGCCGACGCCAACTTCTACCAGACCGATGTAGCTTTCCATCGCGGCCACGCGCTTGGCGGAGTACACCGCCATCTCGCAACCACCACCCAGTGCCAGGCCGCGAATGGCCGAGACAACAGGCACGGCGGCGTAACGCATTTTCAGCATCACGTTCTGCAGTTCGGCCTCTACCTCGTCAATGGCGGCGACGCCGCTCATCATGAAGGCAGGCAGCATGGCTTGCAGGTCAGCCCCGGCGGAGAACATCTCGTCGTTTGACCAGATCACCATACCCTTGTAGCTTTTTTCGGCCATGTCGATGCCCAATGCCAAGCCCTCGGCCACGTCCGGGCTGATGGCGTGCATTTTGGTTTTGATGCTGGCGATAAGCACCTCATCGTCCAGTGTCCACAAGCGGATCGCGTCATCTTCATGCAGCGTGGAGCCCGCAGTAGTGAACGAAGACGCTTTGGAGCCCAGCACGTCCTCAGGGAAATGCTGACGAACATAAACCGGCAACTGGCGCTTGGGGATGAACTTTTTGGCGGATGCAGACCACGAGCCTTGCGGGGTGTGCACGCCACCGGCATCAGCTACCGGGCCTTTGAACACCCAGTCTGGCAACGGCGCGTTTGATACGGCCTTTCCTGCGTCAATGTCTTCCTTGATCATGTTGGCCACTTGCAACCAGCCGGCTTGCTGCCACAGCTCAAACGGGCCTTGCTTGGCACCAAAGCCCCAGCGCATCGCAAAGTCAATGTCGCGTGCAGTTTCGGCAATGGTTTCCAGGTGCACCGCGGCGTAATGAAACTGGTCGCGCAAGATGGCCCACAAAAATCTTGCTTCCGCGCCTTCGGCATTGCGCAACAACGCCAAGCGTTCACCCGCCGGCTTTTTCAGCATGCGGCCGACCACGTCGTTTGACTTGGCACCCCCTGCCACGTATTCCATGCTTTCAGGGTCCAGCCGCAAGATGTCGCGGCCAACTTTTTTGTAAAAGCCCGCTCCTGTTTTTTGGCCCAGGCTTTTTGATTCGAGCAGTTTGGCCAACACGGGCGGTGTACCGTACATGCCGGAAAACGGGTCAGGTGTTTTGCCCTCACCCAAATTGTCTTGCAGCGTTTTGATGACGTGCGCCATCGTGTCCAGGCCCACCACGTCTGCGGTGCGGAAGGTACCCGAGCTGGCACGACCCAGTTTTTTACCGGTCAAGTCGTCTACCACGTCATACGTCAAACCAAACGCTTCAGTCTGCTTGATGGTGGCCAGCATGCCCGCAATTCCGACACGGTTGGCAATAAAGTTGGGCGTGTCGTGCGCGCGAATCACATTCTTGCCGAGGCCGCTCGTCACGAACGCTTCGAGGTCGTCAAGCACCGCCGCACCCGTAGTTGGCGTATTGATCAGCTCAACCAGCGTCATGTAGCGCGGCGGGTTGAAAAAGTGAATGCCGCAAAAACGCGGCTTGATCGACTCGGGCAGCGCTTCGCTCAGTTTGGTGATGGACAGACCGGACGTGTTGCTGGCCACAATCGCGCCGTCGGCAATAAAGGGCGCGACCTTGTGATACAGGTCGGTCTTCCAGTCCATGCGCTCTGCAATGGCTTCGATGATCAGGTCGCACTCTTTGAGCACGTCCATATGGTCTTCGTAGTTGGCCTGCTGGATGAGCGCTGCGTCTTCAGGCACGCCAAGGGGTGCGGGCTTGAGCTTTTTCAAACCTTCTACGGCCTTGATCACGATACCGTTTTTAGGCCCTTCTTTCGCGGGCAAATCAAACAGCACAACCGGGATTTTGCAGTTGACCAGATGGGCCGCGATTTGCGCACCCATCACGCCCGCGCCCAAAACGGCGACTTTTTTGACAGTAAATTTTTGCATGTTGTGTTCCCAGGCGATCAAGCCAGCGCTTCGTCAGTTTCCATCAGCGACTTGGCACCACTGCGCGCGGTGCGCATCAGGGTTGCGGTCTCGGGGAACAGCTTGGCAAAGTAAAAGCGTGCGGTTTGCAGCTTGGCAATGTAGAACTTGTCAGTGTTACCAGCAGCGATCTCACGCAGCGCAACTTGCGCCATACGCGCCCAGAAATAGCCAAACACCAAGTGGCCCGCCACACGCAAATAGTCCACTGCGGCAGCGCCTACTTCGTCGGCGTTTTGAAAGCCTTTAAAACCCAGCTCGGTGGTGAACTTGGTCATTTGCTCAGCCAACACAGCAAGTGGGTTGATGAACTCGGCCATCTTTTCGTTGACACCTTCTTCTTGAACCAGCGCGCCGATCAGCTTGCCGAATTTTTTCAGTGTTGCGCCGTTGTTGCTCAAGATTTTGCGGCCCAGCAAGTCAAGCGACTGGATGGTGTTGGTGCCTTCGTAAATCATGTTGATGCGGTTGTCGCGCACAAACTGTTCCATGCCCCACTCTTTGATAAAGCCATGGCCGCCAAACACCTGCATGCACGCGTTGGTCGAAATGTGCCCGTTGTCGGTCAAAAAGGCTTTGACGATAGGCGTCAGCAGCGACAGCACTTCACCGCTTTCCTTGCGCACGGCTTCGTCTGGGTGCTCGTGCTCTTTGTCAAGCAGCACCGCACAGTAGGTGGCTAGTGCACGGCCGCCTTCGGCGTAGGCCTTGGCGGTCAGCAGCATCTTGCGCACGTCGGGGTGCACGATGATCGGGTCGGCGGGTTTGTCTTTTGCCTTGACGCCGGATAACGAGCGCATTTGAATGCGGTCTTTGGCGTAGGCCAATGCATTCTGATAAGCCACTTCGGTCAGGCCGAGTGACTGGTTGCCCACCCCCAGACGCGCGGCGTTCATCATCACAAACATGCCCTGCATACCCTTATTGGGCGCGCCAACCAGCGTGCCAATGGCACCGTCCAAAACGATTTGTGCGGTGGCGTTGCCATGAATGCCCATCTTGTGCTCCAGGCCACCGCAGTAAATGCCGTTGCGTGCGCCCAGCGTGCCATCTTTGTTCACCATGAATTTAGGCACGATGAACAGGCTCACGCCCTTGATGCCGGGCGGCGCATCGGCCAGGCGTGCCAGCACCAGGTGAATGATGTTGCCAGCCATGTCGTGCTCGCCAGCGCTGATGAAAATTTTGTTGCCCGTGATTTTGTAGGTGCCATCAGGCAACGCCTCGGCCTTGGTGCGCATCAGACCCAGGTCAGTGCCGCAGTGAGGTTCGGTCAGGCACATGGTGCCGGTCCACTCGCCGCTGGTCATTTTGTGCAGGTAGGTTTGTTTTTGCTCTTCCGTGCCGTGGCTGTGCAGCGCGGCGTGCGCGCCATGCGTCAGGCCGGGATACATGGTCCAGGCCTGGTTGGCGCTGTTGAGCATCTCGTAAAAGCACTGATTGATAACCAGCGGCAGGCCCTGACCGCCAAAGGCGGGGTCACCACTGAGTGCAGGCCAGCCGCCTTCAACATACTTGGCATAAGCTTCTTTGAAGCCCTTGGGCGTGGTCACGGCGTGGGTCTTGATGTCCAGCTTGCAGCCTTCTTCGTCGCCGCTGATGTTGAGCGGGAACACGACCTCGGTAGCGAATTTCGCGCCTTCTTCGAGCACTGCATTGATGGTGTCAACGTCCGCGTCAGCGTACTTGGCCATCGGCTTGAGTTCTTCGGTCACTTTGAGCACTTCGTGCATCACAAATTGCATGTCGCGCAGGGGTGGGTTGTAAACAGGCATGGGTAGCTCCTAAAAGGTGAAAACTGAGTGAAGTAATTGGGTTATTGCGCGCTGCCGTAGCGCGCAAGAATGTTGGTGAACCCGGTGTTGGCGCGAGTGACCGAACCGGGAGTTTTTAAAAATCGGGCCTCATAATGCAAAGCCAGAATCAGGCCGTGAATCTCAAACGCCATCTGGTGCGCGTCAGCGTCCTGCGCCAGGTGCCCGGCTTCCTTGGCCTGCACCACCGCGCGGTACATGGCGGCCAGCCATGTCTGCACAGATCCTGCCAGCGCATCGCGCACCGGGCCCGGCCGGTCGTCAAACTCCACCGCACCGCTGATGTACAGGCAGCCAGAATCAATCTCGACCGAGGTCCGGTTCATCCAGTTTTGAAACAATGCCTTCAAGCGCGGCATGCCTTTGGGCTTTTCCAGCGCGGGGTAAAAGACTTCTTCTTCAAAGCGGGCGTGGTACTCGCGGATCACGGAAATTTGCAGTTCTTCGCGGGAGCCAAAATGCGCAAACACGCCTGACTTGCTCATGCGCATCACTTCAGCCAGCGCGCCAATGCTCAAGCCTTCCAGGCCAATCTGCGTGGCCAGGCCCAAAGCGGCATCCACGATGGCTGATTTGGTTTGCTGACCTTTGTGCATGACGGAGCCACCCGATGGGGAGGGCGGCGTGCGGGCAGCCTTGGTAGAGAGTTCGACGATGGCCATGTTGTGCAAATTGTTGAGAACAAAATAAAACGAACGGTCGTTCTATTTTGCAGCAATTTGCACCATATTGCGCAATGGCAAGTCATTTTGGGGGGAATTACCGCTTTATAGATGCGGCCGTCTAAGCCAATCGAGGGTTTACCCTAGATTGGCTTGTTCTGCAAACTTCAGGCTTTAGAGCTTGAAAGGCACCACCAGTTGCCGCTGTTCGCCCAAGCCTTCAATGCCCAGGGTCATGACATCGCCCTTGCGCAAGAACACCGGGTTGGGCTTGGCGCCCATGCCGACGCCGGGTGGCGTGCCGGTGCAAATCACATCGCCGGGCATCAGGGTGAAGAACTGGCTGCAATAGCTGACGATTTTGGCGGCACCAAAAATCATGGTCTTGGTGTTACCGGTCTGACGGCGCGTGCCGTTCACGTCCAGCCACATGGCAAGTTTTTGCGGGTTGGTGATCTCGTCCGTCGTCACCAGCCAGGGGCCGATGGGACCAAAGGTATCGCAACCCTTGCCCTTGTCCCATTGCTGGCCGCGCTCGAGCTGAAACTCGCGCTCGCTCACGTCGTTGCAAAGGGTGTAGCCAGCAACGTATTTCAGCGCGTCTTTTTGCGACACATAGCGTGCGCGCGTACCAATAACGATGCCCAGCTCAATCTCCCAGTCGCCCTTGACCGAGCCCTTGGGCAGCATCACGTCATCGTTGGGCCCCTGGATGCAGCTGTTGGCCTTCATGAAAATGATCGGCTCTTTGGGGATGGGCATGCCGGCCTCGGCAGCGTGGTCGCGGTAGTTCAGACCAATGGCGACATACTTTCCGACGTTGGCCACCGGGCAGCCCATTCGCGGCGAGCCTTTAACCAGCGGCAGCTTGTCGGTTTTGAGTTTACGCAGCTTGGCCAGCGTCGCATCGCCCAGCTGGTCGCCGGTGAAATCCTTGACGACCGCGCTCAGGTCACGCAGCTTGCCTTCAGCATCTATCAGGCCCGGTTTTTCTTTGCCGGGGTTGCCATAACGAACGAGTTTCATGGAGGTCCTTCTTGGGTTGCAGAAAATTAATAGGTGGCACGACCACCGGACAGGTCAAACACGGCCCCGGTGGAGAACGAACACTCTTCAGTACACAGCCATGTCACCATAGCAGCAATTTCTTCAGGCTCGCCAAAACGGTTCATTGGAATTTTGGACAACATAAACGCAATATGCGCCTGGCTCATCTGGTCGAAGATGGCTGTCTTGACGGCAGCAGGCGTCACGCAGTTCACACGCAGCCCGGTGTCTGCCAGCTCCTTGCCCAGTGATTTGGTTAGCGCGATCACGCCCGCCTTGCTGGCGCTGTAGGCACTGGCATTGGGGTTGCCCTCTTTGCCCGCGACCGAGGCGATGTTGACGATGCGCCCGTAGTTTTGCGCACGCATCAGCGGCACGACTTCGCGGCAGCAATAAAACACACCATTCAGGTTGACACGCATGACTTGCTGCCATGCCTCTGGCGGGTAGTCCCACAATTTCACGTTGGGTCCGGTGATGCCCGCGCAATTGACCAGAGCATCAATGGCCGGATGCAGGGCGGCTGTCTGACTGGCAGCGGCGGCCACACTGGCAGCATCACCGACATCAACCTGCACAGTGGACACCCCGATACCCAGTTGCGCTTTTGCATTTTCAAGGGCAGCAGCATTCACGTCCCACAGCGTCACCACCGCTTGCGAAGCCAGCAGCCGCTGGGCTATCGCAAAACCAAGACCTGTGGCACCACCTGTCACAACCGCATGCCGACCGGCAAGGTCCAGCTGGTTCATATCGTCATGCCGCCGTCAATGCCGTAGGCCTGGCCCGTCACAAACGCAGACTCATCGCTGGCCAAAAAGACAATCAACGGCGCAATCTCATGCGCCTGCGCCAGTCGCCCCATGGGTTGGCGGGCAATGAAGTTTTTGCGCGCCTCTACCGGGTCCTCGTACACATTGATGCGCTCTGTCAGTGACGGCGTGTCGACCGTGCCGGGACAAATGGCGTTGCAACGCACGCCCTGCATCACAAAATCTGCCGCCACGCTTTTGGTCAGGCCAATCACCGCTGCCTTTGACGCGCCATAGACAAAGCGATTTGGCAAACCCTTGATGCTGACCACACTGGCCATGTTGATGATGCTGCCCTTTTTGTTGGCCAGCATGTGGGGCAGCGCCGCCTGAATCGTCCAGAACTGCGAACGCACGTTCAGGTCGAAGGCAAAGTCCCACTGCTGGTCCGTCGCATCGAGCGCTGTGCCCGCATGCACAAAGCCGGCGCAGTTGAAGAGCACGTCCATGGCGGGCATGCCGCCAATCAGTTTTTGAATCGCCGACTTGTCCATCACGTCAAGCACGGCGGTATGAATGTTCGGCACGCCCGCATATGTGGCCAGCAGCGCTTCATTGACGTCGGTTGCCCACACCGTGGCGCCTTCAGCCGCCATGGCCAGTGCGCTGGCGCGCCCAATGCCCTGCCCAGCGGCCGTGACCAGCGCATGCTTGCCTTGTAGTCTCATCCTGGCTCTCCTCGTGTTTGGAATGCGGTTGCGCGGGTTTTGCCCGATGTTGTGTGTCTGCTTTCATGGGATTATTAATTGGTCAGGCCACTTGTCCAATTCTGGCTAACCCTTAAACCGCGTCATACCGCCTCAAACCGCCACGCACCGCAAACATGCCCCTGCAAGCCGTCGAACCCCAACGCCTGTACCGCCAGATCGCCGGGCAACTGCGCACGCTGATCACGGCAGGTGAGTGGCTTGTCGGCACCCGGCTGCCCGCCGAACGTGATCTGGCGCGCCAGCTGGGTGTGAGCCGCCCTTCTGTGCGCGAGGCGCTGATTGCGATGGAGGTCGAAGGCTGGGTCGAGGTGCGCACCGGCTCTGGCGTCTATGTGCTGGACCGCAGCAGGCGGGGCACGCCCAGCAGCGCGCCGCTGTCCCCCAACGAATGGGGACCGCTGGAGCTCATACGCGCACGCCGTGTGGTGGAAGGCGAAGTCGCCGCGTTGGCCGCCACGCTGGCCAAACGCAAACACATCAACGCCATGAGCCAGGCCATTGCCAACATGACAGCCGATGCGGATGCCGGCCTGATGCGGGTCGACAGCGACCACGCGTTTCATACCGCCCTGGTCGAGTCTTGCGGCAACGCGGTCCTCATAGAGACCGTGCAGCGCTTCTGGGCTTCCAGACGCGGCCCCCTGTTTGAACGGCTGGGCGAGCACTTTGAAACGGTCACGTCATGGCGTTGGGCGATCGACGAACACGCCGCGATTCTGGATGCCGTACGAAACCGCGATGCTGATGCCGCGCGGCTGGCCATGCATGCGCACATGGACAATGCGCATAGCCGCTTCAGTGCAAGCTGGCGCCAGGCCAAGCCAACCAAGGCGCTAAAGCTTTGAAGACCGGGCCGGTTTGAGCGGTTTTGCCGTTTTGGGCACGCTTGGAGGCATTTTTGAGCTGTTTTAGGGCATCAAATAAGCCTTTAGACCAATGGATATTTGCGCGAGCAGCTCCTGAATTAATAGCGTTTACCTATCTGGCGATGAGTCAGTATGGCGTGCTCCTGGCGTTTACATGGCCGACCCATCCAGCATGAAGCCAGCAAAAAATGCGCCCAGTGCCGCGTGGCCGTCCAGCGGCAGGATATGCGCGACGTATTGGTCTGGCCGCACCACCACCAGGCAGCCGCTCTGGCGGTAGATGCCGCGCATGCCGTAGATATTTTGGCTCTCATCATCCACGGCGCAAAAAGCTTTTTCATAGTCACGCAGGCCAAGGCGGCCCTTGTGCGGAAACAGCAACTCAGGCAAAGCAGTTACGGCAAGCGTGTGATGGCTTTGCTGGAATACGGCGCGCACATCGATGACAGAGTCCACATCTGCACCCGCAGGGGTAAAACGCTTGAGGGGGGATTGAGGCGACTCCATGAGAAATTTGCACAGACTGGCGACGGGTGAATTGGCCGAAGCGGCATCGCCCTGGCCTGCAAAAGCCAGTACGCGCCAACGACCGTCAGCCAAAAATGAAGCGCCCATTTGAATGTGTTTGCCATCGCCCATGCGCACAACAGGCGCGGAATGAAAGCGCTTGCCAATCTGCAGGCCTGTCGCCAAGGCCTGATGCGACCCAGAGCCCGTCAGCAAGGCGGGTTTGTAATGCGTGGCAGTGCCCGCCGTGTAGCGGCCATGCTGCACAAAATACTTTTGCACCGCAGCGGTGTCGTTGCTGGCGCGGTCACTGAGCATGGCGGCCCACTCGCGGTCAAAGTCGATCAGCTCTTTGGCCACGGCTTGTCGCTCTGCCGAGTAGGTATGCAGCAAACTGGCTGGGCTACGCCCTTGCAGCACCGCTGCCAGCTTCCAGCCGATGTTGAAAGCATCCTGCATGGACACATTCATGCCCTGCCCGGCTTTGGGGCTGTGCGTGTGGCAGGCGTCGCCAGCAATGAAGATGTGCGGCAGGCGGGTGGCCACTTCTTCAGGTTTCAGGTCGTCAAACCGGTCGGTCAGGCGCTGACCAATTTCATAGACTGACCACCAGGGCACTTCTTTCACGTCCAGTTTGTACGGGTGGAAGATGCGCTGCGCTGCGGCGATCAATTGTTCAAGCGTGATGTTGCGTCCGGCAACGCGCTCGTTTTCGGCCAGCTTGTCCATCTCGACATAAATCCGGGCCATGTAACCGCCTTCGCGCGGAATAATCAACAGACTGCCTTCGGCGCTCGACTGAACCAGCGACTTGAAGCGCAGATCGGGAAAGTCGGTGTTGACCAGCACGTCCATCACGCCCCAAGCGTGGTTGGCAGACTCGCCCTTGAGCGACAAGCCCATGGATTGGCGTACCCCGCTGCGTGCGCCGTCGCATCCGACGACGTATTTGGCCCGAATGGTTTCTATCTCGCCCTTGTGGCCATCGTCCTGCCGCTCGAACTGTGCAGTGACCGGGTACGGGTTGGACTCATCCACATCGCGCACCAGCGACGCCAGGCGGCGGCTGTAATGCGGCGTCAATCGTGCGGCGGACTTTTGCATCTTCTCCAGATAAAAGTCATGCACACGCGCCTGATTGAGAATGACATGCGGCATGTGCGACAGGCCCTCTTCCACATCGGGCACGCGCCCGCTGCGCACGATGCAACTGCTGTCTGTATCGCTGGGTTTCCAGAAGGTGGTTTCATTGACCCAATAGGCTTCTTCGAGCACTTTGTGCGCAAAGCCAAAAGCCTCGAACATCTCCATCGTGCGGCAGGCCACGCCGTCCGCCTGACCCAACTGCAAAGGGCCGGGCTTTTGTTCAACGATGACAGTCCGAATGTCCGGGAAGGCCGCCAGCTGCGCAGCCAGCGTCAGTCCTGCCGGGCCGCAGCCGACGATCAGGACATCAGCCTCGGCTGGCAGGCTTGCACCGTTTTCTTGCGCTGAAGCTGCCGAATCCAAAACACTGGGGTCGCCGGTTCTGAATCCATTGAGGTGAAATTGCATGTCGTGTCCCGGTTTTGTTGATGGCGTACTGTCGCAGACCAGCACTATTCCGTCAAAGCCAACAATCAAATATTGGGTATATGGTTTTCATATACAGCAGTACACTGGACCCATGGCAAAGCTTGACCTGGACTGGCTCGGTGTTTTTGTGGAGATTTATAAAACCCAGAGCGTCTCCCGCGCCGCGCAGGCACTTGGCCTTGAGCAAGCCAGCGCCAGCATCGCGCTCGGCAAGCTGCGCCGGCATTTTGATGACCCGCTTTTCTGCCGCACCGCCAGTGGCATGGCGCCCACGCCAAGAGCCGAGGCCATCTACCCCGATGTGGTTGAAGCGCTTGGCAGGCTGCACAAAGCGCGCGGCGGCACCCAGGCTTTCTTGCCCAGGCAGGCCACACGTGAATTCAGAATCTGCATGACCGACATCAGCGAAATCGTGCTGCTGCCCCGGCTTGTCAACCATCTTCAGGCAACAGCGCCAAGCCTGGTCGTAGAAGCTGAAAAAACGACGCCCGACAGCCGCCGCAGACTCGAGTCGGGCGATGTGGATCTGGCGGTGGGTTTTACGCCCGACCTGGAGGCAGGCTTTTACCAGCAGGCTCTTTTTGCACAAGACTTTGTCTGCTTGGCCGCCAGCAAGCACCCGCGCATTGGCGCCACGCTGACGCGCAAAGCGTTCTCCAGCGAAGGGCACATCCTGGTGATTGCCTCCGGCACAGGCCACTCGGTTGTGGACAAGGTGCTGGCCAGGAACAAAGTCGAGCGCCGCATCGTGCTGCGCGTGCCCAGCTACCTGGGCGTAGCCCGCATCGTGGCGCAAACCGAGTTTTTGGTCATCGTGCCGCGCCAGCTCGGCAACGCACTGGCAGAGCAGGAAAAGGTCAAGGTGCTGGAACCACCCTTGCCGCTGCCCACCTACAAGGTCAAACAGCACTGGCACGAACGCTTCAACCTGGACGCAGGCAACATCTGGCTGCGCCAGACCATGGCTGAGCTGTTTTCAGGCAAGGGAACTGGCAGTTAGAGGCCGTTTTCAGGCATCAAATTAGCCTCTAGGCCAATGGATACGTGCGAGAGCAGCTATTAAAGTTATAGCGATTAAATCCTACTAAAACTCGCATCAACCGAGGATCGTCGCCAGGCTGGCGTCCAGATGCTCGGACGGCAGGCGCTTGAAGCCTGAACGGGCAAAGCGTTGCAGGCGTCCCACCATGAAGGCCAGCGCGACCGATGCCTGCACTTGCGCATCCACTGTTGGGGTGGCCGCGCCGCTGGCTGTAGCGGCGTCGCGCAGGCTTTGCTTGAGGCTGGATTCCAGCTTGTCAAAAAACTGGTTCATACGTTCTTGCAGGCGGTCGTTCTCAAAAACGAGGGCATCGCCCACCATCACGCGGGTCATGCCGGGGTTTTTTTCGGCAAACTGCAGCACCATCGTCACCAGGCGCCGGGTACGCAAAGCGGGGTCAGCCTCGCGTTCGGCAATCTGGTTAACGAGCGTGAAAACGCTTTGCTCGATGAACTCTATCAGGCCTTCAAACATCTGCGCCTTGCTGGCGAAGTGGCGATAAAGTGCGGCTTCGCTCACCTCGAGCTTTGCGGCCAGGGCAGATGTGGTGATGCGTTCGGCGCCCGGCTGCTCCAGCATGGTGGCCAACGCCTGCAGAATCTGCACACGGCGCTCGCCGGGCTTGGGCCGTTTACGCGCGGCGCTCACGTCGGTTGAACCCTGCTGGGGGGCGTCGGCATCAAGCGCTAGGTCGGACATAGTGGATTGGGGAGATAAGGATGTGTCAAACAGCTAAGGACGTATGCAAATGATTCTCTCACAGGCCCATGACGCTTTTCAGGTGGGGGGATGCGGGTTTTCCTGCTGCAAAACCACCCGCACCCGCAAGCCACGGGAAACCTTCTCAGCGTCCGTGGAGTCGCCAGCAACGCTGTCTTTGGCATCGGCCAAGACCAGCTGGGTCTTATGCACGCGGGCAATTTCGTCCGCTATCGCCAGGCCTAGGCCATTACCTTCTCCTACCGTGCCCAACACCCGATAAAACCGCTGAAGCGCCTTTGTGCGCTCTTCCGTAGCTATGCCGGGGCCGTCGTCCACCACTTCCAGAAACGATGCCTCTGGCTGGCCGGGCACGCTGCCGCAACGCAGGGTGACGGAACCGCCAGCAGGCGTGTACTTGACCGCGTTGTCAACCAGATTACCCAGCAGCTCGCGAAGCAGCCACTCGTAACCCTTGGCCTGAACAGGCTCGACCTCCAGCCCCAGGTCGATCCCTTTGTCGGCAGCAGCATCCAGGTGCAGGGCCAGTATCGACTCGCACAAGTCCTTCAGGTCTACCCGCTGCATAGGCTGGGCGGCATCGCTCAGGGCATCTGCCCGTGACAAGGCAAGCAACTGGTTAGCCAACTGCGAGGTGCGGCGCGTGGCACTGCGCAGCTTGATGATCTTGTCAACCGCCAAGGTGATGGTGGCGTCCTTGCTTTTGCCTTCGGTACTTTTGCCCTGTGCCGCGCGCGCAGCCTGCGCCCAGGCCTCGACCTGCGCCTGCAGGCCCGCCAGTGGCGTGCGCAGTTGGTGCGCTGCATCCGCCACAAAACGTCGCTGACCCTCGGCCTGGTCATTGACCAGGCCAAACAGACGATTGAGCGCTGCGACCAGGGGCTGCACCTCAGCGGGCGTGCTTTGCGGGTCAATCGCGCTCAGGTCTCGCGGGCTGCGGCGCTCTACAGCATCTGTCAGTTCATTCAAAGGCCGCAGCGCGCGCGTGACGGCCCAGTTAACCGCAAAGCCAGCAGCGAGCACCAGCACCAGGTTAGGCAGCAGCACCTTGAACCAGATAGAGCGAACCCACTGCTGGCGCGCGTCAGAACCGTCTGCCAGTTGCACGATCAGTTCGCCTGCAGCGGTCGTCACCCGCTGCGCGGCAATGCGGTACGTGATGCCGTTACTTTCAATGCTGTGAAACTCGGGCTCGCGAGTGGCGGGCAACACGCTGTCGATCCATGATTCACCTGCCAGAAAAACACCTGCCGAATCCGAAACACGAAACCCGGCGGAACGCTGGTCCTTGACGAAGCCTTCAATTTCGGGGGCCAGAAGCAGGACAGGCCCTGAACCTTCAGGCGTGCCGCGGGACAGCACAGAATCGGCCAACATCGGAATCAGGCGCAGCAACTGCTGGTCTTTTTGCAGGGCCACGCTGCCTGCCGTCTGGTAGTCAAAGTAAATGCTCACCAAAGCAAACACGCCTAGGGGCAACAAGAGTAGCAGCAGCAAGCGACGCTGCAGGCCCGACTTCAAGGCGGAGGGGATCATTCAGTCCCGCTATGACAGGCTGCTCCTGAGCCTGCCTCAACGATTTCGAGGCGGTAACCAAAGCCGCGAATCGAACGCACCGCTATGCCGTGCGGTTCCAGCTTGCTGCGCAGGCGAGAAATGTAGACCTCAATCGCATTGGGCGTGATTTCCTTATCCCAGCCGGTCAGCGCTTGCAGCAGTTTGTCCTTGCTGGCGGGTTTGGGCGCGTTGATGAGCAAATACTCCATCACCGTCCACTCACGGGGCCCGAGTTCTATGAGTTGGCCGTTGGCGCGCGCCTCGCGATTGGCCGAGTCCAGTTCAAGCGCGCCGAAGTTCAAGGTGGCACTGGTGGCGGCTTGGGAACGACGCAGCAGCGCACGTAGGCGCGCCAGCATTTCAGGCAGCTCAAAAGGTTTGAGCATGTAGTCATCAGCCCCGCCATCAAGGCCCTGTACGCGGTCTTGCAGCGCGTCTCGCGCAGTCAGTATCAAAATGGGCATGGCCTGCCCGCTGCGGCGTATGTTGCGAGTCAACGCCAGACCGTCCATCTTGGGCAAACCGAGGTCGATGATGGCGGCATCGAAAGTTTCGCCCTGGAGCACTTCTTCAGCGCGCTCGGCACTGCCCACCCAGTCCACTGCGTAACCCGCGTCACACAACCCCAGCTTGATGCCGCTGGCCACCATCACGTCATCTTCAACCAGTAAGAGTCGCATAGGTTTGGAGCATAGACTTTGGGCAAGGAAGCCCGGATGCGGGATTACACCAGCACCAGACTGATTGACAGCCGGATGTCAGAAATCAATAAAGCCTGAAACGCAGTTCAATGACTTCTAATCATGGTGCCAAAGGCCTGCTCGGTCAAAATCTCCAACAGCATGGCGTGCGGCACGCGGCCATCAATGATGTGGACGGAATTGACACCGCTTTTGGCCGCATCGAGCGCCCCTGCAATTTTGGGCAGCATACCGCCTGAGATGGTGCCGTCGGCAAACAGATCGTCAATCTCACGCGCGGTCAGGTCCGTGAGCAGTTTGCCCGCCTTGTCGAGTACGCCAGGCGTGTTGGTCAGCAGAACCAGTTTTTCAGCTTTCAGCACCGTGGCCAGCTTGCCGGCCACCACGTCGGCGTTGATGTTGTAGCTTTCGTTGTCTTCACCAAAACCAATCGGGCTGATGACAGGAATAAAAGCATCGTCTTGCAGCGCCTTGACCACGCTCGGGTCAATGCTCACGATGTCCCCCACAAAGCCAACATCGTGTTCTTTGTTCGGGTCTTTGTTGTCCGTCATCTTGAGCTTTTGCGCGCGAATCAAACCACCATCACGCCCCGTCAACCCCACGGCTTTGCCGCCCGCCTGGTTAATCAGTCCCACAATGTCTTGCTGCACCTGACCTGCCAACACCCACTCAACGACTTCCATCGTTTCTTCATCGGTCACCCGCATGCCCTGAATAAACTCGCCTTTTTTACCCAATCGGTTCAAGGCCGTTTCAATCTGCGGGCCGCCACCGTGCACCACCACTGGGTTCATGCCTACCAGCTTGAGCAACACCACGTCTTCCGCAAAGTCCGCCTGCAAGGCAGGGTCTGTCATGGCGTTACCACCGTATTTGATGACCATGGTCTTGCCATGGAACTTGCGGATGTAGGGCAACGCCTGGGCCAGAATTTCGGCTTTGTCGCGCGGGCTGATGTGGGAGAGGTCCGGGTCGGTTGCAATGGATTGAGTCATGGCGATATGCGGATATAGATTAAAAACTGAATCAATTGTGCCGTGAAAACCCCGCACGACCAGAGCTAGACCCTAGCAGACGCCCAAAGGCTGCGCCCAGCCCGAAACGGCATGCGTTTTGGTTATGTTCAACGGCAAAGATCCGCGTATTGTTGATTGGCTCAGTACTCAATTTAAGATTGCGACAGAAAAACGGGAGCTTTATTCATCTGACTTGCCGGCACCGAGGCCAATCGCCAAAGCGATCAAGGGAGCATATGCCAGTACAGCCGATGCCACTGCCCATCGCGGATACTGAACACAAAAAGATGCAAGTGGAAACAACCACAAAACATTGACCGCCAGGTAATAGAGGGTCACCGGACGATGGCTGCCAAACCTGCGCGCGAGGCGTTGGTAGAGATGGGTCCGGTGGGCCTCATGCCAGCGTTTGATGGTTAGCATGCGTGTCATCAGGGTGATGGTGGCATCGGTTGCAAACGTAGCGCCCAATATTGCCCACATGGACAAGCCTGTAACCACCGGAATAAATTCATTGCGAATCGACAAGAGGCCAAACGCAAGCAACATGAAGGCCAAGTAAATACTGCCCACATCACCCATGAAAATTTTTGCGGGTGCCCAATTCAAGATCAAAAATCCACAGGTAGCCCCTGCTATGCACAACATCCACACCATGGTTGGATTTGAAAGTAACTCAGGGCGCGGCCACACCAGCAACGCCACACCAACCACAAGCATAAAAATAGTTTGCATGCCAGCAAGCCCGTCAATACCATCCATGAAGTTATAAAGGTTGATCCACCACACAATGACCAGCAGCAACAAGGCGTAAACCAGTGTGCGGCCGACCCAGGCATCCACAAACCTTTGCATCTCTGGCAAACCGCCCAGAACAATCAACAGACTTGCTGCCAACACGACTTGAAGCAACAGTCGCCATCGTGCCGGCATGGGCTTGCGGTCGTCATGTAAACCAACGACAGCAAATACACAGGCAATAGCCAGAACCGTCGTCAAGTAAACATCAGCCAGCCCGACCACTAAAAAATACACGCCAACCATTGATCCAGCAAATGCCAATCCAATACCGCCGCCGCTAGGTGTCGGCGCCTGGTGTGAAGATCGGTGGTTCGGGTTGTCCATCAACTCCCACCTATGAGCCCGCCGAATAACCAGCAAACAGCACAGATAAGCCACCAGGGCTGCAACAAAAATCAAAAAAGCAATCCTGAGCACGTTACCGTCCTGTCGCCGTGCCACGAACCAACCAAAACTGAAAATTCATGCAAAAAACCCAAAAAAGATAAAAATAGCGACGCGCCTCGCGATGTAATTCTAGAAGCCCTGCGCTGCGATTAATCAGTTCTAGCACTTGATTCTTCCTTTGCCAAGTCAAGTGCCAAAAACTGCTGTTGATAGAAATTTAGCCAAGCATCAACCACAGCCTTTTGCGAAAAATCTTTCTCGGCGCGAGCGCGGCCGTTTTTACCCATCTTCTGGCGCAATAACGGCTGATCGGCCAACAGTCTTAGCGCAGCGGCCAAGGCATCAGCGTCTTTAACTGGCACTAACAAGCCCGTTACGCCTTCCACAACGGCATCGGTTAAACCGTAAATTCGCGAAGCCACGCATGGAAGCCCGGTGGCTGCAGCCTCAATCAGCGACAGTCCAAAGCCCTCACGATGGCTGGCAAGACAGAATATGTCTGCGGCAGCCATGTAATTCTGGGGCTCCGATGTCAGGCCTACGGCATGAGCGCGGTCCTGGTAGGCGCCCAACAACGCCAGCGCCGGTTGCAACACCCCCTCATCGGGCCCCACCAGCAACAGGTGAAGCTCCAGATGCTCTGGGGCCAACAGCGCAAAGGCCTCCGCCAGTTCGAGGACCCCTTTTTCAGCGTGCATGCGACCAATATAAAGTAGAACTAACGCGCCAACCGGCACTCCAAGCGAAGCGCGAACCTCATCGCGCCTGTGCTGCTGAGGCGCAAAACGCACGGTGTCTACACCCGCTACCGAGCCATTGCAGAGCACATTCAAGCGACCCGGCGCGACGACCTTTTGTTCGACCAGAAAGTCGCGCTGCGACACGCTGTCAACCAGCAATGCGCTTGCACAAGCCGCCAGCAGTCCGTCCAGTGAACGCAGCAGCCAGCGCATCGCACCGCTGCGTGTGGCCCAGACCTGTCCGGTGAAGGTATGGATGCGTAAGGGAATGCCGGCCAGCCACGCGGCCATCATTGCCAACAGGCCTGCTTTCGGTGTCACGCTGTGCACAATGTCGAAGCGGCGGTCGCAAAATAGCCTAAACAGCGCAAACAACGACAACAGGTCGCGCAACGGCGAGATCGCCCGCGCTATGTGTAGATCGACAATTTCGATGGTGCCGAGCATGTCCGCCGCAATCGGCCCTGCTTTGGCGTTGACCACCACCGTGACTTTGTCACCACGGGCCAGCAGGACACGTATTACTGGTGCCACAAAGGCGTTAAGGGCGAACGGGGTGGTCAGTACAAAACAGATTCGCATCATCCGCTCCGCTGTAGCTGGCTGTGTTCCAGCCGCTCAA